>JBJTFE010000001.1:0-2204 GCA_046093265.1 Phenylobacterium sp.
CATGATGATCGGACGGAGCCGGACAACCGAGCTCTCGATCACCGCCTCGCGGATGGAAAGGCCCTCGTCCCGCAGCTGATTGGCGAATTCGACGATGAGAATCCCGTTCTTGGCCGCGATTCCCACAAGCATGATCAGACCGATCTGGCTGTAGGTGTTCAGGGTCGAGTCGCTGATCAGCAGGCCGAACAGGCCGCCCAGGGCCGCCACCGGGACCGTCAGCATGATCACCAGGGGATGGACCCAGCTCTCGAACTGGGCCGCGAGCACCAGAAAGACGAGGATCAGGGCCAGGGCCAGAGCGCCGTAGACCGCCGCACCGCCCTCCAGGTAATCGCGCGCCAGTCCTCCCCACTTCACCGTCATTCCGGGCCGCTTGTCGATCTCGGCCTGGAAAAAGTCGACCGCCTCGCCTACCGTGTAGCCCGGGTTCAGCTGCACCGAGAGAGTGATCGCCCTTAGCCGATCCACCCGGTCACGGCTGGGGGTGTCGCCCTGGATCTCGGTCGTCACAACAGCAGACAGGGGCACCGTGGCGCCCGACGCCGCCCGTACGTAGACGTTCCTGAGATCCGACTCGTTCATGCGCTGCGGCCGGTCGGCCTGCAGGATGACATCATACTCCTGCCCTCCCCGGATGTAGGTTGTCGTTCTGCGGGATCCGAAGAGCGTTTCCAGGGCCCGTCCGACCGCCTGGGCCGAGACGCCCAGTTGGGCGGCCTTCTCGCGATCAACCTCGACCAGCAGCCTCGGCGAGGTGGGTTCATAGTCGAGGCGCGGGCGGGAGAGACCCGGATTGTTCCGCGCCGCCGCCATCAACGGCTGGATGGCCTGCTCGATCTGCGGATACTCGTCCCCCAGGACGATGACGCTCACGCTGGATCCCCCGCCGCCGCCGCCGCCCCGCTGGATGGACGGACGGACGGAGGCGATGACCCTGGCCGACGTGATGGCGGAGTACTCCCGGTTCAGTTGGGCGGCCAGCTCCTGGGACGTGACGTCGTTCACCCGCTCGTCGGGCAGGCCCGCATTGGCGCCCGCGGAGCTGAACTGGCTGCGTCCGAAGCTCGGAACGCTGAGGGTGTACCTCTCGATCACCCCCTCCTTCAGGAGGGTCAGGAGGCGCTTCTCCACCTCCTGCGAGGCGGGCAGGATGTAGTCGTAGCCCGCCCCCTCCGGTCCCTGGATGGAGATGTCCACCCTGCCCCGGTCCTCCATCGGAACAAGCTCCTTGGGGATGATCAAGGCAAGCCCGGCCGCCACCACGCCCATCGCCAGGATGAGTCCCCCTGCCGAGACGGAGGAAAGGACAATCCGCCGAGGCGCCAGCAGGACCTCCAGCGAGCTCTGGTAGGATCGCCTCAGCGCGCCCATTGCGGCGTCCACCGCGCGAGTCATCGGACCCTCCGTGCGCGCGGGCCGAAGCAGCACCGAGCCGAGCATTGGCGACAGGCTGAGGGCCAGAAGGGCTGAGAAGACTACGGCCGCGGCGACCGAGACGGCCAGCTCGACGAACAGCCGGCCGGTGAATCCCGGCATGAACATCAGCGGGGCGAAGACCGAGATGAGCACCACCGTTGTCGCCACAACTGCAAAAAAGACCTGACGCGCGCCTCTCTGGGCGGCGATGAGCGGGGGCTCGCCCTCGTCGATCCTTCGCTGGATGTTCTCCACCACCACGATGGCGTCGTCGACGACAAGGCCGATGGCCAGCACCAGGGCCAGCAGGGTCAGCAGGTTCACCGAGAACCCCAGGCCCGCGAGGACGATAAAGCTCGACAGAATGCAGATCGGCGCGACGACAGAGGGAACCAGCGCCGCCCGCCATGACCCCAGGAAGACGAGGTTCACCAGCGCCACAAGGACCAGGGCTATGCCCATGGTGATCCAGACCTCCTCGAGGGCGTGACGGGTGAAGCTGGTGAAGTCCACCCCCACCTCGATCTTTGTCCCCGGCGGCAGGCTGCGGTTGATCTCCCGGAGCTGTTCCCGGATGCCGTCCGAGATCTCCAGATCATTGGCCTGGGACTGCCTGAAGACGGCCATCCCCACCTGGTCGTTCCCGTTGGAGCGGAACAGACGACGCCGCTCGTCCGGCCCCTCCTCGATCCGCGCGAGGTCGCCAAGACGCACAACATAGGCGTTGGGGTTGGCGGCGCTCGCCGCCGCTGACTGGGGCGAGGCGGCTGCGCCTGCGGCGGCGG
>JBJTFE010000002.1:0-2704 GCA_046093265.1 Phenylobacterium sp.
GCAGAAGTCCGTGCGCACCGCCCCGTCGGCGCCGAGGCTGCGGACGGTGAGCTGGGTGATCTCGAAGTCGAAGTCGACCCGGCCTTCGACGATGACCCGGGGCTGCTCGACCCGGCCGCCTTCCAGGGCGTAGCGCCAGGCGGCGGCGATCCCCTCCGGTCCCTCGACGAAGGACTGGCCCTTGCCGGAGGAGCTCATCACCGGCTTCACGAAGCAGGGAAAGCCCGTGACCTTCGCCGCAGCCTCCGCCAGCTCGGCCTCGGAGGAGGCGAAGGCGTAGGAGGAGGTGGGCAGGCCGAGGGTCTCGGCGGCGAGGCGGCGGATGCCCTCGCGGTTCATGGTCAGGCGCGCCGCGCGGGCGGTGGGGATGACGGTCGCGAGGCCCTCGGACTCGATGCGCACCAGCTCGTCGGTGGCGATGGCCTCGATCTCGGGGACGATCAGGTCCGGGCGCTCGGCTTCCACCAGGGCGCGCAGGGCGGCCGCGTCGGTCATGGCGAGGACATGGCTGCGGTGGGCGACCTGCATGGCCGGGGCGTCGGCATAGCGGTCGGCGGCGATGACCTCGCAGCCCAGGCGCTGCAGCTCGATGACCACCTCCTTGCCCAGCTCGCCGGAGCCCAGCAGCAGGACGCGGACGGCGGAGGCGGACAGGGGTGTCCCGAGCCGGCGGGCGGCGGCCATGGCTCAGCCCAGCTTCTGGCGGACGGCGTCGGCCACCGCCTGGGGCGTGATGGCGAAGGCCTCGTAGAGCTTCTCGGCCGGGGCGGAGGCGCCGAAGCCCTTCATGCCCACGAAGACGCCGTCGGCGCCGATGAAGCGGTCCCAGCCCATGCGCACGCCGGCCTCGACCGCGGCCTTCACCTCGGTCTCGCCGATGACCGCGGCCTTGTAGCGGTCGGTCTGGGCCTCGAAGAGCTCCCAGCAGGGGGTGGAGACCACCCGGGTCCCGACGCCCTCGGCCTCGAGCAGGTCGCGGGCGGCGAGGGCCACGGCGACCTCGGTGCCGGAGGCGAACAGGGTCACCCGGGCCGGAGAACCTGCGGCGGCCAGCTGGTAGGCGCCGTGGGCCGACAGGTTCTCGCCGGAGGCGGCGGTGCGCACGGCGGCGGTCTTCTGCCGGGACAGGGCCATGACCGAGGGGGTGGTCTTCGCCGAGACGGCCAGCTTCCAGCACTCGGCGGTCTCCACGGCGTCGGCCGGGCGGAAGACGAGGAGGTTGGGCATGGCCCGCAGGGAGGCGACGTGCTCCACCGGCTGGTGGGTGGGGCCGTCCTCGCCGACGCCGATGGAGTCGTGCGTCATCACGTGGACGACCCGGGCCCCCATAAGGGCGCCCAGGCGGATGGCGGGCCGGGAATAGTCCGAGAAGACCAGGAAGGTGCCCGAGAAGGGGATCACGCCGCCGTGCAGGGCCATGCCGTTCATGGCCGCCGCCATGCCGTGCTCGCGCACGCCCCAGTGGACGTAGCGGCCCGAATAGTCAGGGACGTCGAAGGCCGGCGTGCCCTTGACGAAGGTGTTGTTCGAGCCGGTCAGGTCGGCCGAGCCGCCGATCATCTCCGGGATGGCCGGGAAGAGGTGGTCGAGGGCCGAGCCGGAGTGCTGGCGGGTGGCCGCCGCGGGCTTGGCGTCCGCCGCCGCGGCGATGGGGGCGTCGAGGGCCTCGAAGGCCCCGGCCGGGAGTTCGCCCGCCATGGCGCGCTGGAAGTCGGCGGCCTTCGCCGAAGCTGCAAGGCGGGCCTGCCAGGCCTTGCGCGTGCGACCGCCCCGTCGGCCCGCCCGCCTCCAGGCCTCGACGAGGTCGTCGGGCAGCTCGAAGGGGGGCAGGTCCCAGCCCATGGCCTTGCGGGACTCGGCGATCTCGGGGTCGAACAGGGTGTAGCCGTGGCTGTGAGGGTCGCCTTCCTTGGGGCCTGCGCCCTTCGAGATCTTGGTGCGGCAGGCGATCAGGGTCGGCCGGTCCTGCTTGGTCGCCCAGCGCAGGGCGGCGGCGATCTTGCTATGGTCGTGTCCGTCCACCGCCTTGACCGCCCAGCCATAGGCCTTGAAGCGCGCCAGCTGATCGCCGGTCTCGGCGAGGGTCGCCACCCCGTCGATGGTGGTGTTGTTGTCGTCGAACAGGACGGTCAGCCGGTTCAGGCGGAACCGGCCCGCTATGGAGGCGGCCTCATGGCTGACCCCCTCCATCAGGCAGCCGTCGCCGGCAATGACCCAGGTGCGGTGATCTACCAGGTCCTCGCCGAAGCGGGCCGCGAGGTGGCGCTCGGCCATTGCCATGCCGACGGCGGTGGCGATGCCCTGGCCGAGGGGGCCGGTGGTGGTCTCCACCCCCGGGGTGTGGCCGTACTCCGGATGCCCGGGCGTGTTGGAGCCCCACTGACGGAAGTTGCGGATCTGGTCCATGGTCACGGCCTTGAAGCCGCTCAGGTGCAGGAGCGCATAGATCAGCGTGGAGCCGTGGCCGGCGGACAGGACGAAGCGGTCGCGATCCGCCCAGTCGGGGCGAGACGCGTCGTACTTCAGGAACTTCGTCCAGAGGACGGTGGCCACGTCGGCCATGCCCATCGGCATGCCCTGGTGGCCCGATTTCGCCTTGTGCACCGCATCCATCGAGAGAACGCGGATGGCGTCGGCCATTTTCACGGGCGAGACAGGCATGGCGGGAATCCGGTTGTCGGCGGCAGGGGTTTCGGCCTCGCAC
>JBJTFE010000003.1:0-10892 GCA_046093265.1 Phenylobacterium sp.
GCTGTTCCGGTCCCGGGACGAGCGCCGGCACATGGTGGTGATCGGCAAGGACACCCGCCTGTCGGGCTACATGGTCGAGCCGGCCCTGGTGGCGGGATTCACCAGCGCGGGCATGGACGTGCGCCTGCTGGGCCCCATGCCGACGCCGGGCGTGGCCATGATGACCCGCTCCCTGCGCGCCGACCTGGGCGTGATGATCTCGGCCTCGCACAATCCCTGGACCGACAACGGCATCAAGCTGTTCGGGCCCGACGGCTACAAGCTGTCGGACGCCCGGGAGCTGGAGATCGAGGCCCTGATGGGCCAGGCCCTGTCCGAGGACCTGGCGCCCGCCACGGCCCTCGGCCGCGCCGCCCGGGTGGACGACAGCCAGGCCCGCTATGTGGAGATCGCCAAGGCCACCTTCCCCCGCCGTCTGAGCCTGTCGGGCCTGCGCATCGTGATCGATTGCGCCAATGGCGCGGCCTACAAGGTGGCCCCCGCGGCCCTCTACGAGCTGGGCGCCGAGGTCATTCCCGTGGGTGTGGCGCCCAACGGCATGAACATCAACGAGGAGTGCGGCTCCACCCACCCCGAGGCCATGATCAAGGCGGTGAAGGCGTATCGCGCGGACCTCGGAATCGCCCTGGACGGCGACGCCGACCGGCTGGTGATCTGCGACGAGACGGGGCGGGTGGTCGATGGCGACCAGATCATGGCGCTGATCGCCGACAGTTGGGCCCGGCGGAACCGGCTGGCTGGCGGCGGGGTGGTGGCCACGGTCATGTCCAACCTGGGCCTGGAGCGGTTCCTGGGCGCGCGGAACCTGCGGCTGGAGCGGACGGCCGTCGGCGACCGCTACGTCATGGCCCGCATGCGCGAGGGCGGATTCAATCTGGGTGGCGAGGCCTCAGGCCACATCATCCTGTCGGACTTCACGACCACCGGGGATGGCCTGCTGGCGGCCCTGCAGGTGCTGGCGGTCCTGAAGTCCGGCGACCGGCCGATGAGCGCCCTCGCCCGGCAGTTCGAACCCGCCCCGCAGAAGCTGGAGAACGTGCGCTTCTCCTCCGGCAAGCCCCTCGAGGCCGAGGCGGTCAAGGCGGCCATCGCCGACGCCGAGCAGAAGCTGGGCGCCGGCGGCCGCGTCCTGGTGCGCGCCTCGGGCACCGAGCCCCTGATCCGGGTGATGGCCGAGGGCGATGACGAGGCCCTGGTCAGCCAGGTGGTCCGCGAGATCGCCGGGGCGGTCCGCAAGGCCGCCGCCTGATCCCGGCGGCGGGAGCCCGACCATGGACCCCGCCCTCGCCGGCTTCCTCCTGGTGGCGGTCTTCACCGCCCTGATCATGAGCGGGCGGCTGGCGCCCGCGCCCGCCCTTGTCCTGACGCCGCTGATCTTCGGCCTGATGGTCGGGCATGGAACGGACCTCGGCCCGATGGTCCTGGAGGGCCTGCGCGAGGTGGCGCCCACCGGGATCATGCTGCTGTTCGCCATCCTGACCTTCGGGGTGCTGACCGACGCGGGCCTGTTCGATCCCCTGGTGCGCCTGATCGTGCGCCGGGCGGGGGGCGACCCCCTGAAGGTCACGATCGGGGCGACGGCCCTGGCGGCCGTCATCTCGCTCGATGGCGACGGCTCGACCACCTACCTCATCACCTGCGCGGCCATGCTGCCCCTCTACCGGCGGCTGGGCATGAACCTGCTGCATCTGGCCTGCCTGCTCATGCTGGTGAGCGGGGTGATGAACCTGTCGCCCTGGGGCGGGCCGACCGGCCGCGCGGCGGCGGCCCTCGGCCTTGACGTGACTGCGGTCTTCCTGCCCCTGCTGCCCGCCATGGGGGCGGGACTTCTCGCCGTGTTCGCCCTGGCGACGGCCCTGGGCCTGGCCGAGCGGCGGCGGCTGGGCGTGCTGGAGGCGCCCGCCCCGGCGACGGACGAGGAAGACCGCCAGGCCCCGCGCCTGCGCTACGTCCTGAACCTCCTGATCCTCGCCGCCCTGATGGCCGGGCTGGTCGCCCCCGCCTTCGGGGTGAAGACCCTGCCCCTGCCGCTCCTGATGATGATGGCCTTCGCCCTGGTCCTGACCCTCAACCACCCTCGCCGGACCGACCAGTCCGAACGGATCGCCGCCCACGCCCCGGCGGCCCTGTCCGTGGCGGCCCTGATTTTCGCCGCCGGCGTGCTGACCGGCGTGATGAAGGGGACCGGAATGGTCGACGGCATGTCGGCGGCCCTGGTGGCCGCCCTGCCGGAGGCCCTGGGCCCGCACCTGGCCCCCGCCGTGGCGGCGGCGAGCCTTCCGGGAACCTTCTTCCTGTCGAACGACGCCTTCTACTTCGGCATGCTGCCCGTCCTGGCCGAGGCCGGCGCCGCCCACGGGATCGCGCCCGAGGCCATGGCCCGGGCCGCCCTGATGGGCCAGCCCTTCCACCTGCTCAGCCCCCTCGTGCCGTCCACCTGGCTGCTGGTGGGCCTGATCCGCGTGGAGATGGGCGCCCACCAGAGGTTCACCGCCCTGCCGGCGGCGGCGGTATGCCTGGTGATGGCCCTGGCCGCGATGGCGACGGGGGGGTTTTGAAGGGGCGTCAGGCCGCCTCGTCAATCCGGATTTCCAGGCGCAGCCCCGCAGCCGTGGCGAGGTTGACCAGGGCGTCGAGCGAGAACTTCCCCAGCTTCCCCCGGAGCAGGTCGTTCAGCCTCGGGCGGGTGACGCCAAGCCGGACGGCGGCGGCCTCCTGGGAGAGGTTCCAGGATCGCACCTTCTGCGCCACCGCGGAGAGAATCTCGGCCCGCGCCTTCAGGTTCGCCGCTTCGGCCGGGGTATCGGCGAGGGCGTCGAAAACGTTCTCGAAGGTCTGAACTTCCATCATCACCCTCTCCAGGCCCGCAGCCGTGCGGCCGCGAGGTCGATGTCCTTCTGCGCCGTCTTCTGGGTCTTCTTCTGGAAGGCTTGGAGGACCCGGACGCGATCCTCCAGCCTGGCCAGGTAGATCACCCGGAAGGCCCCCGAAGCCTCCCGGAAACGGATTTCCCGCACGCCGTGTCCAATCGTACCCATGGGCTTCCAGTCGTCAGGGTCGAGACCCTGCTGCAACTGTGCAGCTGGAAGCCCGCAGTCGCCCGCGCCGACTCCGGGAATTCCCGAAGGCGCGAAAGGCTGTCCCCGAGGAAGACGACGGCTTTCACGTGCGGATTGTATCGAAATCGATACGATCTCGCAATGCCCCCTATGCCCGCCCTACCGACGCATACTGGAACCCCGGGGCCCGCACGTCGTCCGGTTTGTAGATGTTGCGCAGGTCGACCAACACGGGCGCGAAGCATCAGGTGATCCAGCCGTTCCCAAGGCTTGAGAGGCTGACGCCGACCAGGATGACCTGGTCGCCATTGCCCATGTCGACGATGACGTCGGCGCCCACCTGGGCGATGGTCCGGGCGGGATTGCCCTCCAGCTTCAGCCGGTCGCCCTCGGCGTAGTTGAAGTCGGAGATGCGATCGATGCCGGCGCCCGTCAGGCTGAAGCGAATGCCGCTCACGTCCGACGAGGCTTGCAGGGCGAGTTCCGTTTGCCGGATCTGGTCGGCGTTGAACCGCGAAAAGCCCCCGGCGTCGGAGTCGGAGCCCGGGATCGTGTCGGCGAAGGTCGCCCGGAAGGCGTAGGTTACAGTGACCGGTTGACCTGCCGTACTCCAGGTCGAGCCCGTCCGCGTCAGCTGCGTCGCCGCCTCATCCAGGGTTTTGCTCGGTTTGCCGTTTGGTCCCGCCCCGCCCCGCTGGTCTAGGTTCCGGCGGATGCTGGACTGAGCTCGAAATCCGCCGCAGTCCTGGTTAGGGCGGAACGCAAGCGGACAGGGCCTCTGGATGGGGCCGAATCCCTTGTGCAAGCGGCGACACCACGTGCGTCATTACGGCGTCAATGTCGGCCGGCGCGGACAGGATGGCGTTGTGGCCAGCGCCAGGCACGATACAGACCAGCTTTTCCGCGACCGCCGCCCGCCGCAGCCACGCGGACGCCAGCGTGGTGGGCGTGATGTCGTCCTGCGCGCCTTGAATGAGGACGACGGGGGGACCCGAGCTGAGCGGCTTCAGGACGGTCCGCATCCACGGCCCCTGAAGGTCTCGTCCCAAGAATTGCTCGGCGTTCCAGTTCCACCCCGGCGCCATGGCGTAGGCCACGACGTCTCTGAGGTCGTAGTCGGGCGCCGTCGCCACATCGAGCCTTAGGCCCACGCTGCCCGCCCGGTCGGGGGCGAGGCGCTCTGCGATGCGTCGTTCTTTCAGCAAGTCCCCAAGCGAGGCGTACGGTGGCGGTCCAATCGCCTCCAAGGCCTTCACGCTAGATTCGTCGCGCAGGTGCATCGCCCGCCGCAGTACCCTAGAATACCCTTCTTGCTCCTGAGCGGGCACATCGACAGGTTGCGCGATCCCGACGTAGGTTGCGAACAAGTCGGGACGGCGTCGGACCATCTCGACGGCGAAGACGGCGCCCGCCGACACGCCCGCCAGGACGATGCGCCGTCCAGGAAAGCGACGACCAAGGATCTCGGCCAAACGAATCCCATCCTCGACGATCTGCCCTTGATGAAGTCCTTCGGGCATGCGCAGTCCGGCGGCGCCGAGCGTGCGTCCGGCGCCAGGTTGATCCCATTGCACGACCGTGAATCGAGCTTCGAGCAGTCGAAAGCGCTCAGGGAATGGCGAAAGCGCGACACCCGGCCCCCCATGAACCACTAGGAGGATGGGGTTGTGGCGATCTCGTCCGCGAACGGAAACCCACTGCGGGCGGCCGCCGAGGCTCACGAAGTCGGCCCATTGCACACCCGCCTCGTCGGCTATGGCGAGCCGCGCGACCCGCTGGGAGCGGATGGCTTCGCGTGCCAGCCACGCCAAGGCCAAGGTCATCGCGATGACCAGAAGTGCTAGACCCGCGCCGCGGCCGAGGCTTCCCAGGCTTGGCCACCTCGTGCGTCGTGGAGGGGCTTCTCGCCGCAATCGCCGACTCATTTCATCTCCAGGTAACCGAACAGGGGCCTCGCCAGGGCAAGATCGGACCCCCAAAACGCCATAACGTCCTCAGCGGGTCCGGCCCGGTCCATCGACGAGGGCGGAGCTCCGGCACTGAATACATCTCCACCCATTTCCGGATCGGTCAGGTCCGGGAAGACCTCAACATCAAATAGCCGATACATGGAGATCACCATTGGATTTGAGTGACGATGTTATCGAATGGGTATGTCAGTAGGGTGCTCCGACAAATACAGAAACTCAGGAGAATTCGGGATTCACGTGCTAATCACGGAGTTTTCACGATCAATCTCCTGAACCTGCGCGCTGTACGGAACGACCATCGCGACACCCGGGCGCGAATGAACTCGGAGTCAAGAGCGCGGCTCTGGTCCCCTCCGCCTGGCTCCGGGTGGGCCTGATCCGCATGGAGATGGGCGCCCACCAGAGGTTCACCGCCCTGCCGGCGGCGGGGGTGTGCCTGGCCATGGCCCTGGCGGCGATGGCGACGGGGGGGTTCTGAAGGGGGCTAGGTGATCCAGCCGTTCCCAAGGCTTGAGAGGCTGACCCCGACCAGGATGACCTGGTCGCCATTGCCCATATCGACGACGACGTCGGCGCCGGACTGGGTGATGGTGCGGGCGGGATTGCCCTCCAGCTTCAGCCGGTCGCCCTCGGCGTAGTTGAAGTCCGTGATCCGGTCGATGCCGGCGCCCGCCAGGCTGTAGAACAGGTCTGCGCCGGTCCCGCCGCTGATCGTGTCATTCCCCTTGTCACCCCAGAGCCAGTCGTCGCCAGACCCGCCCTGACGGTGTCGTCGCCCTGGCCGCCGCGCACCCAGTCGTTCCCGGCCCCGCCGTCGACCGTGTCATTCCCCATGTTGCCGTAGACGACATCGAAGCCGGCGTTGCCGTAGAGCAGGTCGTTGTCCTTGCCGCCCACAACCCAGTCGTCGCCGTCGTTGCCGCGAAGGGAGTCATTGCCCATGTTGCCATGCATGTCGTCGAAGCCGGAGCCGCCCGACAGCGAGTCGTCGCCCGCCTCGCCGCGCAGGAAGTTGGAGCCGGCGTTCTCCAGGATCGTATCGTCCCCGCCCCCGCCCCAGTAAGTGTCGTTTCCGTCGGAGCCCGGGACTTCGCCGACCAGATCGTCACCCTCACCGGCCTCCACGTAGTCGCTACCCGAAAGCCCCTCGATCTGGTCGTCGCCCCCCTGACCGTAGATGGTGTCGTTCCCGGCAAAACCGCCAAGCGTGTCATCAACCGCCGAGCCAAGGATGTTATCCGCCCCCTTCAGTACGGCTGCGAGGGCGCTGAAGGTATCTTCGGCGTCCGCCCAGACAAGCCAGTCCAGGACGGATGTGGAAAACCCTGACGCCTGGAAGACCAGCATTCCGTTGTTGCGGAGCTCGATGCCGGTCACTGTCCCCGAAATCGGTACGCCGAGGGAATTGTAGGCGAAGTTGAGACCTGTAAGGGTGATCTGTTGGCCTTGGTAAACAAGGCGAAACGTTGTCGCCGAAGCCAGTGTGACATCCGCATCCAGAAGGATTGAGATGTCCAATTCTGACATGTCCAGACCCAATGGGCCTGCAGTTAGATTTGCCATTCGGAACCTCGGGATCGAGCCTGAAAATTTCGCCTATACAGTCTCTTATTTGAAGAACGAGTCAACGCTCCTGGAACACGATTCGAGGAGACTGGGGAGTTAGACGACCAATACTGACGTGTGACGGATCAACCGAGGACGGCGGGCTCGGAAGTGCTTTGCGCCTCGGCCTGGGCCTTCCGCCCCCTAAGCCCGCCCCACCGAGGCGTACCGGAACCCGAGGGCCCGCACGTCGGCGGGCTTGTAGATGTTGCGCAGGTCGACCAGCACGGGGGTGCGCATCAGGGTGCGGACGCGCTCCAGGTCGAGGGCGCGGAACTGGTCCCATTCGGTGATGATCACCAGGACGTCGGCGCCTTCGGCGGCGGCGTAGGCGTCGGGGCGGAAGTCCACGCCGGGCAGGAGATGGCGGGCCTCGGCCTCGCCCTCGGGGTCGAAGGCCTGGATGCGGGCGCCCAGGGCCTGGAGGGCGGGGAGGATGTCGAGGGACGGGGCGTCGCGCATGTCGTCGGTGTTGGGCTTGAAGGTCAGGCCCAGGACGCCGACCGTGCGGCCGGCCAGGTCGCCGTCGACGGCGGCGGCCACCTTGGCGGCCATGGCCTTCTTGCGCGCGTCGTTGACCGCCACGGTGGTCTCGATGAGGCGCACGGGCGAGCCGGCGTCGACAGCGGTGCGCACCAGGGCCAGGGTGTCCTTGGGAAAGCAGGAGCCGCCATAGCCCGGGCCGGCGTTGAGGAACTTGCCGCCGATCCGCTTGTCGAGGCCGATGCCCTTAGCCACCTGCTGGACGTCGGCGCCGACGGCCTCGCAAAGGTCGGCCATCTCGTTGATGAAGGTGATCTTCATGGCGAGGAAGGCGTTGCCCGCGTACTTGATCAGCTCGGAGGTGCGCCGGTCGGTGAACTGGATCGGCGTCTCGTTGAGGAAGAGGGGCCGGTAGAGCTCGGTCATGACCGGGCGGGCGCGCTCGTCGTTCAGGCCCACCACCACGCGGTCGGGGCGCTTGAAGTCCTCGATGGCCGCGCCCTCGCGCAGGAATTCGGGGTTGGAGACCACGGCGAACTCGGCGTCGGGGCGGCGCTCGCGGAGGATGGCCTCGATGCCGTCGCCCGTGCCGACCGGGACGGTGGACTTGGTGACCACCACGGTGAAGCCGTCGATCAGGTCGGCGATCTCGGCGGCGGCGGCGTGGACGTAGGACAGGTCGGCGTGGCCGTCGCCCCGGCGCGAGGGGGTGCCCACGGCGATGAAGACGGCGTCGGCGCCGCGCACGGCCTCGGCGGTCTCGGTGGTGAAGGCCAGGCGCCCAGCCTGGACGTTGCGGGCGACCAGGGTGTCGAGTCCCGGCTCGTAGATGGGCATGCGGCCGGCCTTCAGGCCCTCGATCTTGCCGGCGTCCTTGTCGATGCAGGTGACCTGGTGGCCGAAGTCGGCGAAGCAGGCGCCCGAGACCAGGCCCACATAGCCGGTGCCGATCATGACGACGTGCATGGGGCTCAGATCTCCTGGCTGTAGGCGCCGATCTCGGGGCGTCGGGCGAGGCGGGGCTTCACCTCCTCGCGGAAGAGGGCGCGCATGTCGGCTTCCGAGCGGGTGCTCTCGACCACGACGACGATCTCGGGTTTGTTGGAGGAGGCGCGGACCAGGACCCAGGAGCCGTCCTCCAGGGCCACGCGCACGCCGTTGACGGTGATCACCTCGGTGATGGCCCGGCCGAGGATGGTCCCGCCGGCGCGGGCCAGGGCCTCGTACTCGGCGACCACGCCCTCGACCACGCCGTACTTGGCCTCGTCGGCGCAGTGGGGGGACATGGTCAGGCTGGTCCAGGCCTGGGGCAGGGCGTCCTTCAGCTGGGAGAGGCTCCTGTCCGGGTTGCGGTCGAGCATGCCCAGGATGGCGGCGGCGGCGGTGAGGCCGCAGTCGTAGCCGCGCCCGAGGGGGGCGTTGAAAAAGAAGTGGCCCGACTTCTCGAAGCCGGCGAGGGCGCCGATCTCGGCGGTCTTGCGCTTGATGTAGCTGTGGCCGGTCTTCCAGTAGAGGGTCTGCGCGCCATTGGCGGCCAGGACCGGGTCGGTGGCGAAGAGGCCGGTGGACTTCACGTCGACGATGAACTGGGCCTGCGGGTGCAGGCCGGACAGGTCGCGGGCCAGCATCAGGCCGATCTTGTCGGCGAAGATTTCCTGGCCGGTGTCGTCCACCACGCCGCAGCGGTCGCCGTCGCCGTCGAAGCCGAGGGCCAGGTCGGCGCCGAAGTCGCGCACGGCCTGGCCCATGGCCTTGAGCATCTCATGGTCCTCGGGGTTGGGATTGTAGCGCGGGAAGGACCAGTCGAGGCTGCAGTCCATCTCGTGGACCACGGCCACGCCCATGCGCCCCAGGGCCTCGGGGGCGAAGGCGCCGGCCGTGCCGTTGCCGCAGGCGCAGACCACCTTCAGCGGACGATTCAGGGAGATGCGCCCGGCGACGTCGGCGATGTAGCGCTCGGCGACACCTGGCACATGGGTGAGGGTCCCGCCGGGTCGGACGACGCCGAGGCCGGAAAGGACGATCTCCTTCAGGCGGCCCATCTCGTCGGGGCCGAAGGTGAGGGGCGGGGAGACGCCCATCTTCACGCCGGTCCAGCCGTTCTCGTTGTGGCTGGCGGTGACCATGGCCACGGCGGGCGCCTCGAGGTCGAACTGGGCGAAGTAGGCCATGGGCGAGAGGGCGAGGCCGATGTCCAGCACCTCGCAGCCGGCGGCCAGGAGGCCGAGGGTCAGGGCCTGCTTGATGGACTGGGAGTAGGAGCGGAAGTCATGGCCGATGACGATGCGCTTCTGGCCCAGCTCGTGGATGTAGGTCCCCAGGCCCAGCCCCAGGGCCTCGACGCCCAGGAGGTTGATCTCGGTCCCGAACAGCCAGCGGGCGTCGTACTCGCGAAAGCCGGTGGCCTTCACCAGGGGCAGGTTCTCGTGGTCGGGGGTCTGCGGGACGAGGTCCGCGCGGGGGAGGGTCGGCATCGGCGCTCCAGTTCGATTCCGCCGCGCTCTTAGCCCTTCAGGCCGGCCGCGACCAGTGCGGGCCGATCACATCACGCCGGCGCGCAGCAGGTCGTGGACGTGGAGGATGCCGACCGGCCGGCCGTCATCCAGGACGAAGAGGACGTTCACGGCGGGCGGCGGGTCGGTCATCAGGGCGAGGGCCTCGGAGGCCAGCTGCTGCGGGGCGACCACCTTGTTCGGCCCGGGTGTCATGACCTGGCCGGCGGTGCGCGACATCAGCCCGTCCATATGCCGGCGCAGGTCGCCGTCGGTGAGGACGCCCGCCAGCCGGCCGTCCGCCGCGAGGACGCCGACGCAGCCGAACCGCTTCTCGGTCATCACCAGAAGGGCCTCGCTCATGGGCGCATCCGGGGCGACCAGGGGGACGTCCTCGCCGGCGTGCATCAGGTCGGCGACCGTGCGCAGCTGGGCGCCGAGCTTGCCGCCGGGGTGGAAGGTGCGGAAATCGCCGGCGGTGAAGCCCCGGCGCTCCAGAAGGGCCACCGCCAGGGCGTCGCCAAGGGCGATCTGCAGGGTGGTGGAGGTGGTGGGGGCGTTGACCTCGCCGGTGGCCTCCGCCGCCGTGGCCAGTTCCAGCACCACGTCGGCCGTGCGGCCCAGGGCGCTGTCGCGGGCGGCGGTGAGGGCGATCAGGGGAATCTCGAAGCGGCGGGAATAGGCCAGGACGTCGGCCAGCTCGCGGTTCTCGCCGGACTTGGAGAGGGCCAGGATGACGTCGTCGCGGCTGATCATGCCGAGGTCGCCGTGGCTGGCCTCGTTGGCGTGGACGAAGCTGGCGGGGGCGCCGGTGGAGGCGAAGGTGGCGGCGATCTTGCGGGCCACGTGGCCGGACTTGCCGATGCCGGTGCAGATGATCCGGCCCCGGGCGGCGGCCAGGATGTCGACGGCGCGGGCGAAGTCGTCGCCCAGGGCTCCGGCCTGGAGCTCCAGGGCGCCGGCGGCCTGCCTCAGGACCCGGCGGCCGGCCTCGACGTCGGTCGCGCTCACTGCGGCGTCTCCGCAGGCGGCGGGGCCTGGCCCTCCGCTGCTGCGCGGGCGGCGGCGCCGGCCTCCCGGGCCTTCTGCAGGCCGCGGCCCTCGGCGAGGCCTTCGCCCGGGCGGTGGACCTCCTGGCCGCCGCCCGCGGGCGCATCATCTGCACGGGCATCGGCAAGTCCGGCCACGTGGCCCGCAAGATCGCCGCCACCTTCGCCTCCACAGGGGCGCCGGCCACCTTCGTCCACGAGACCAAGGACTGGCGGCTGAACGAGCGCCACTAT
>JBJTFE010000004.1:0-13342 GCA_046093265.1 Phenylobacterium sp.
ACTTCAACGTGTTCGACCCGGCCCGTAAGGCCGGCGGCTGGTTCCGGATCGGCAACCGGCTCAACGAGCACTATGCCGAGATGACCGTCTGCCTCTACCTGCCCGATGGCCGGGTGGCCTTCATGTTCGGCCGCCCGACCATCGAGGGAAACACCGAGATGAACGCCGGCGGCCTGAAGGTCGAGGTGGTCGAGCCCTTCAAGCGCCTGCGGGTGACCTATTCCGGCAAGGCCCTCCTGCTGGAGCGCCCGCACGAGATGGCCGACCCCAAGCGCGCCTTCCGCGAGAACCCCTCGGTCCCCTGCACGGTGGAGCTCGACTACGAGGGCGTCTCGCCGCCGTACATCGGCGAGACCGTCCGGGAGGACGGGACCCCGATCGAGATCGACCCCGAGAAGTCCTTCGCCAAGGCCCACTACGAGCAGCACTGCGCCGCCACCGGCCGGTTCACCGTGGGCGACGAGGTCTTCGAGATCCAGGGCCATGGCCTGAGGGACAAGTCCTGGGGCCCGCGCCACTGGCAGGCCATCGACTGGTACCGCTGGCGCCCGATGAACTTCGGCCGCGACTTCGGCATGATGCTGTCGGTGATCGGCGACGGAAAGGGCGGCGCCCGGCAGGGCGGCATGGTCTTCCGGGACGGCATCTACGACCTCATCAAGGAGTGCCGGATCGAGAGCGACTGGGATGAACATGGCTACCAGACGTACCTGCGCGCCGAGGTGAAGACTGAGGCCGGGAAGACCTATTCCGTGACCGGCCGGGTCATGTCGCTGATCCCCCTCCGTAACCGCCGGACCACCCCCGACGGCGTGGAGCTGCAGACCCGGATCACCGAGGGCATGACCGAGTACCGGTGCGGCGACCTGGTGGGCTACGGCCTGTCGGAATACCTGGACCAGATCGTCGACGGCCAGCCCAACGGCAAGGCCGCCGGCTACTGAGGCGCGCGGGTGACGGACCCGCTTGCGCGGGTGGGCGGCGCGGTCTATAGCCGCGGTCCTTCCAGGTGATCCCCGATAGCTCAGCTGGTAGAGCAGTCGGCTGTTAACCGACTTGTCGCAGGTTCGAGTCCTGCTCGGGGAGCCATCCTGTCCCAGCCTCTCAGTGTTTTCCGCCGGATGTGAGCGGGAGTGACGATGGACGTCTTCTACGGCCGGATCGCGGAATGGTGGTCGGTCATCTCCCCGCTGGAGGAATACGCCAGTGAAGGTGCAGAAATCCGCCGGGTCCTCCACGAGGCTCGCCCGGCTGCGCGCAGCCTTCTGGAGCTTGGGAGTGGCGGCGGGCATGTGGCCTTCCATCTCAAGGCGGGCCTGGACTGTCTGCTGACCGATCTCAGCCCGGACATGCTGGAGGTCTCTCGTCGGCTCAACCCCGAGTGCGAGCATCTGGCCGCCGACATGCGGACACTGGACCTCGATCGCAGATTCGACCTCGTCCTGGCGCATGACGCCATCGCGTACATGACCACGGAGTCCGACCTGCGGGCGGCCTTCGCCACCGCCTATCGACACCTGAAGCCCGGCGGCCTCGCCCTCTTCATCCCCGATGATGTGCTGGAAACCTTCGAGCCCGGAGAGACCGACGCCTTCGGCGGAGACTCTCCCGACGGCCGGTCGGCGCGCGCGATGGACTGGGTCGGCGAACTGGAGGCCGACGGAACGGTCATGGTCCATTACGCCTTCCTGCTTCGCGAGGCCGATGGCCGGATGACCTCAACGGCTGAAAGCCACCGGGTCGGCGTCTTCGCGAGGAAAGATTGGGAGCGGTGGCTGGCGGATGAAGGCTTCGTTGTCGAGACCGTCCAGGAATGCACAGATGAGGACCGGACGCCCAGGTTCTTTTTCCTGGGGACCCGTCCGACGGCCTGATCCGGCGCCAGATTCAGCGATCCCCCCGGATCCCTTCTCCCAAGAGGTCTGGCCGAGCGCCGGACTTCCAGTCTACTCGGAGAAACGGAAGGTCGCCCGCGGAGGAAAACTGCCGACATGTCCTGGTCCGGAAGTTACGATGGCGATTCGCCCGAGCGGGTGAACCGCTGGCTCGCGCACCAGGGCGTCTGCTCGCGTCGTGAGGCCGAAGCTCTGATTGCTGCAGGCCGCGTCCGGATAGAGGGTGCGACCGTGGCCGACCCAGGGCGAAAGATCCTGCCCGGCCAGACCCTTGAGGTGATCGGGGAAGCCTCCCCCGGCGAGGGCCCAATCACCATCCTCGTCAACAAGCCGCCGGGCCTGGTCAGCGCCCATCCTGAGCCCGGACAGTCCGAGGCCCGCAGTCTCCTGACGGGCGAACGCGCCCAAGGCGGAGAGCCACCTCCCCCTGACGACCTCAGCCTGCCGCCGGCGGGCCGGCTCGACCGCGAGTCCCGGGGTCTGCTGGTCCTCAGCTCCGACGGGGTGGTGGCGCGGGCCATCATCTCGCCCGCGTCGAGCCTGAAGAAGGAGTACCAGGTGCGGGTCGACGGCGCCCTGACTGCGGACCGGATCGCCCGGCTTCGCCACGGCCTTTCGCTGGATGGACGACCGCTCAATCCTGCGGGGGTCTTTCGCAAGGGCGAGCACCGCCTCCGTTTCATCCTGACCGAGGGCCGCAACCGGCAGATCCGGCGAATGTGCGAAATGGTCGGCCTGAGGGTGGTCGACCTGCAGAGGACACGGATCGGACCGCTGTCTCTTGACGGACTGTCGGAAGGTCGCTGGCGGCGCCTCACGGCGACGGAGCGGCGGGACCTGCTGGCGGCGGGCGACCCTTCCCAAGGTCCCGGGTCCGGCCCATTTCCAGAAGTGACCTGACGGGGGCGGCGCGCCATGACCTCAACCACCCGAACGAACTGGCGTCGCCGAGCAGCCCTCATCCTCGGCGCGCTGATCCTTCTGGGCCTGGTGGGCTTTGGGTTCCGCAGTTGCCGGTCCGAGCCTGAGGCGCCTCCCTATCGGACCGGGGAGGTGGAAGCCGGCGCCCTGGTCCAGACCGTGTCGGCCTCGGGGGTGATCGAGGCCATGGTCACAGTCGAGGTCGGATCACAGATCTCGGGCCAGATTCAGTCGGTCATGGTGGACTTCAACGACCGGGTGAAAGCGGGTCAGGTGCTGGCGGAGCTCGACCCCCAGACCTATCAGTCCCGGCTTCGCCTGGGCCAGGCCGACGTCGCCGCCGGGGAGGCCGCCGTGCGGCAGGCCGAGGCCCAGGCCCAGCAGGCGCGGCAGGAGCTCACCCGCCGACAGGCCCTGGCCGACCAGGGGTACTATTCACAATCGGCGCTCGAGGCAGTGGAAGCCCAGGCGCGGACCAGCGCCGCCGCCCTGGAGGTCGCTCGCGCCCGGGTCCAGCAGAGCCGGGCCAGCCTGCGGACCACAGAGGTGGACCTGTCGCGGACACGCATCGTGTCGCCCATCGATGGGGTGGTGGTCCTGCGCGCCATCGAACCGGGGCAGACCGTAGCCGCCAGCTTCCAGGCGCCCGTCCTGTTCCGCATCGCCCGGGATTTTGACCGCGTGAAGGTGAAGATCTCCGTGGACGAAGCGGACATCGGGGGCGTCAAGGAAGGCCAGGCGGTGACCTTCTCCGTGGACGCCTTTCCGGATCAGGTCTTCGAAGGCGTGGTCACTCAGGTCCGCAAGCAACCTGTGACCGAACAGAATGTCGTGGCGTACACCGTCATGGCCGAGGCGGCGAACACCGGCGGGCGCCTCCTGCCCGGCATGACGGCGAACGCCGATATCATCCTCCAGCGCCGCGACGGCGTGCTCAAGGTCCCGGTCGCCGCCCTGCGGTGGTTCCCGCCAGCCCAGGTCCAGGCCGCGCCCCGCGGCCCGCCGGGCACGCCGATCCGCAATGACTCCGGTCCTGAGTATCCTGGCTCGGCCGCCGCCCAGAAGGTGGTTGGCCAGTTGGGCCTCGACCCCGGTCAGAGAAGGGCCTGGTCAGAAATCCAGGCCGAGCTTCGGGCGCAGGCGACGGCCGCCGGCGCTCCGGGCGGCGAGGCCGGACGCAAGGCGGTGGCGCGGGTCATCGATACGGGCCTGACCCAGCTGGAGGCCCGGCTTGATGACCGACAGCAGGCGCGCCTGAAGGTGCTTCGGCCTCTCGCCTTCGAAATGGGTCCGGATCCGTCGGGCTTTGTCGCCGGCTCGGTCTACCGCCTGACGCCGGTGGGGCCTCAGCCTGTGGTGATCCAGGTTGGACCGACTGACGGCGCCATGACCGAGGTGCGCGGCCCCCTCAAGGCTGGCGAGACCCTCATCGTGGGCGGCGGCCCCAAGCCCAAGATGCGCGTCGGAGGGGGCTGACCGGCCATGGGCGAGGCCGCGATGATCCAGATCGAGGATCTGACCAAGACCTACGTCATGGGGGAAGAAACCGTCACGGCGCTCGACGGCGTCAGCCTGTCCATCGGCCGCGGCGAGAGCATCGCGATCCTCGGGCCTTCCGGATCGGGCAAGTCGACCCTGATGAATATCCTCGGCGGGCTCGACCGGCCGAGCGCCGGCCGCTACCGGTTCGAGGGCGACGAGGTGGCGCGCTTCTCGGACGACCAGCTGGCGGACTTCCGGAACCGCCGGATCGGCTTCGTCTTCCAGTCCTTCCAGCTCCTGCCCAGGCTCTCGGCCCTTCAGAACGTGGAGCTGCCGATGATCTATGGCGGACACCCGCCCCGGGCCCGGCGGGAGCGTGCGGCGGAACTCCTCGAGCGGGTGGGCCTTGGCGCGCGGATGGGACACCGGCCGAACCAGCTTTCCGGTGGCCAGCAGCAGCGGGTCGCCATCGCCCGGTCCCTGGCCAACCAGCCGGACCTTCTCCTCGCGGACGAACCGACGGGCGCCCTGGACAGCGCCACGGGAGTGGAGGTCCTCTCCCTGTTCCAGAAGCTGAACGCCGATGGCCTCACCGTCGTGCTGGTGACCCATGACCGCGGCGTGGCCGACGCCGCCCGCCGGCGCATCGCCTTCCGGGACGGGCGGGTGACCGAGGATGTGCGATCATGAGCGGCGCCTCCCCAGCCGAGATCGTCCGCTTCGCCGCCGGCGCCATCGTCGCCCACCCGCTCCGTTCCGGCCTGACGTCCCTGGGGGTGGTCATCGGCGTCGCGGCGGTGGTGATGATGACCTCCATCGGGCTGGGGGCGCAGAAGCGGGTCACGGACACGATTTCCGGCCTCGGCTCGAACCTGATCATCGTCACCCCCCTCCAGCCCCGGACGGCTGGCGGGGTCATGGGCGGAGCGGGGTCCGGCCAGAGCCTGTCTGATGCTGACACTGTCGCCATCCAACGCCAGGTCCAAGGGGCCGCGGCGGTGGCGCCATCGGTCACCGGAATGGCCCAGATCACGGCGGACGGCGCCAACTGGAACACCTCGATTGTCGGCGTGACTCCCGAATATCTCGAGGCCCGGGACCTGACGGTCGCCTCGGGGCGCATGTTCGACGACCGGGACGCCCGGCAGGGCCGCAAGGTCGCTGTCCTGGGCCCCACGGTGGTCAGTCAGCTCTGGGGCGAGGCTGAACCGATCGGCAAGCGGATCCGCATCCGGGGCGCACCGTTCGAGGTCATCGGGGTCCTGGGCTCGAAGGGCCAGTCCAGCTTCGGAAGGGACCAGGACGATTTGGTCCTCGCGCCACTGGAGACGGTCCGGTCCCGCATCATTGGCCGCCGCATCAAGGCCGACAATGTCCAGACCATCTACGTCAAGGCCGTCTCAGAGGAAGAGCTGGGGACGGTGCAGGAGGAGATCGACGCGGTCCTGCGCGCCGAGCACAAGATCCAGCAGGGTGAGGACGACGACTTCCAGACCCAGAACCTCGCTTCGATCCTCGAGGCCTCCAGGGCGGCCATCGGAGCCTTCACCGTCCTTCTGGCCGCCATTGCGGCGGTGTCCCTGGTCGTCGGCGGGGTCGGGATCATGAACATCATGCTGGTCGCCGTGACCGAGCGAACCCGCGAGATCGGACTGCGCATGGCCCTGGGCGCCCGCCGGCGGGATGTCCTTACCCAGTTCGCCCTGGAGTCGGTCGCCCTGTCCCTCGTCGGCGGCCTGATCGGTCTCGGCATCGGACTGCTGGGCGCGGCCGGCATCGCCGCAATCGCCGACTGGCCCTTCGCCCTGCCCGCGTGGGCCATTCCCGTCGCCCTTGGCTTCTCGAGTCTGGTCGGGCTGGTCTTTGGCGCCTATCCTGCCTGGCGCGCCGCCCGCCTCGACCCGATCGAGGCCCTTAGGCGCGAGTAGCCCTGGATCTGAACGTGAAGCTTCCTGTCCTCTTAGCCCTCGCCTGCTCCCTCGCCGTCATCGGCTGCCAGCCCAAGGTCAGCCGTCCGCCTTGCCCCGACGGCAAGATCTGCCTGGCCTGGGGAAACAATACCGAGGCCGGATCCCTGGATCCGCAGAAGGCGACCCTGGTCGACGAGTACGCCATCATCGGCGATCTCTTCACCGGCCTCTTCACCGACAGCCCGGAAGCGACGCCGATCCCAGCCCTGGCGCAGAGCTACGTGGTCTCGCCTGACGGCCTTACCTGGACCTTCCGCCTCAGGCCCTCGACCTGGAGCGACGGGCGACCTGTCACGGCGAACGACTTCGTCTTCGCCTACCGGCGCATCCTCGACCCGGCGACGGCGTCCAGCTACGCCTACCTGCTCTATCTCATCCGCAGCGGGCAGGCGGTGAACGAGGGCAAGGCCGGCCCCGAGACCCTGGGGGTAAGGGCCCTCGACGACCTGACCCTGGAACTCACCCTTGAGCATCCTGCGCCCTACCTGCCGGCCCTCCTCAAGCATCAGAGCTTCTTCCCGGTCCCCGCCCACGCGGTGAAGGCGCATGGCGACGCCTGGACCCGGCCTGAGAACTTCGTGGGGAACGGGGCCTTCCGGCTGGTGGACTGGAAGCTGGGCGACCACATCCGCGTGTTGAAGAACCCGGCGTTCTACGACGCACCTTCCGTCTGCGTGGACCAGATCCACTATTTCCCGACGCCGGACTCGGTCATGGCCGAGCGCCGGGTCGCCCGCGGCGAGCTTGACCTGAACGCCAACTTCCAGTCCAGCCGGGTCCAGCGGCTCCGGGAGACCCTGCCGGGCTATGTCCGGACCTATCCGGCCCTGGCCACCTTCTACATCGCCCTCAATGTCCCTGGCGTCCCGGCCTTCCAGGACATCCGGGTGAGGCGCGCCCTGTCGATGGGCGTGGACCGGGAGTTCATCACCAGCAAGCTCATGCGGGCCGGTCAGAAGCCCGCCTACAGCTTCGTGCCGGCAGCGACGGCGGGCCATGCCGAAGGGGTGCGCCTGCAATGGGCGGACATGCCGTTCGCGGAGCGCCAGATCCTCGCCCGCAAGCTGCTGGCAGAGGCCGGCTATGGACCGCAGCGGCCGCTTTCGGTCGAGATCAAGACCGGTAACACCCCTGACACCCTGCTGATCTCCCAGGCCGTCGCGGCGGACTGGACCGCCTTGGGCCTCAAGGTCACGACGGTCCAGAACGAGGGCCAGATCGCCTTCGCGGCCTACCGGCAGAAGGACTTCCAGGCCGGCATGTTGACCTGGTTCGCCGACTTCAACGACCCCCTGACCTTCCTGGCTCTATTCCGATCAGATACCGGCCAGCAAAACTACTCCGGCTACGTCAATGCCCGATACGACGCCCTGCTGGACCGTGCCGACCGCGAACCCGACGCCGCCAGGCGGGCCCGGATTCTGGCTGAGGCCGAACAGCTGATGCTGGACGAGGAAGGGATTATTCCGGTCTTCCAAGTGGTCAGCCGGGCCCTGGTCTCGCCCCGGATCACGGGCTGGACCGACAATGTGGAGAACTTCCACCGCGCCCGCTGGGTCTGCGTGAAGCCGCCCGCCGCCGCAGTGACGCCCGGTCAGCATTGACAGCCGCCCGCGGCGCCGCCTTGTTGCCCGCAGAAGGATACGTGGGAGGCCGGACCGATGGATTTCAACCTGCGCGGCAAGGTGGTGCTGATCACCGGCGGCTCCCGGGGCCTCGGCCGCGCCATGGCCCAGGCCTTCGCCGAGGCTGGCGCAAACCTGGCCATCGTCTCGCGCAAGCTGCCCGCATGCGAGGAAACCGCCGCCGAACTGGCGAAGCTGGGCGTCGAGACCTTCGCCCACCGCTGCCATGTGGCCAACTGGGACGAGATCGAGCCCATGGTCGACGCCGTCTACCAGCGTTTCGGCCGCATTGACGTGCTGATCAACAACGCCGGCATGTCGCCCCTCTATCCCTCCCTGGAGGAAGTGACCGAGGACAGTTTCGACAAGGTGATCGGGGTCAACTTCAAGGGGCCCTTCCGGCTCTCGGCCCTGGTGGGCGCCCGCATGCACCGGGGCGACGGCGGCTCGATCATCAACATCTCCAGCATCGCCTCGCTGGAGGCCTCGCCCTACGCCCTGCCCTACGCCGGGGCCAAGGCGGCGCTGAACGTCCTGACCACCGGCTTCGCCGCCGCCTACAGCCCCAATGTCCGGGTCAACACCATCTGCGTCGGGCCCTTCGCCACCGATGTCGCCGAGCACTGGGCCGATCCGCCGGACCACGACAATCCCGGCTGGACCAAGGGCGGCATGCGGGTGGGCCTTCCGAAGGAAATGGTCCCCGCCGCCCTCTGGCTGGCCAGCGACACCTCCAGCTTCACCAACGGCGCCCTGATCCGCATTGACGGCGGGCCGGTCCGCACCCGCCTGCGTCCCTGATCCCGAAAAGGCCAGACACCCATGCCCAGCTTCGAAACGATCCTCTATTCGGTTGAGGACCACATCGCGACCATCACCCTGCACCGGCCCGAGCGGATGAACGCCTGGACCCTGCAGATGTGCAACGATCTGCAGGCCGCCTTCGACCTGACCGACGCCGACGACGACGTCCGGGCGGTGATCGTGACCGGCTCGGGCCGGGCCTTCTGCGCGGGCGCGGACCTTTCCGGCGGAAGCCAGACCTTCGGCGCCGCCAAGCCAGACAAGGACACGCCGGTCCGGCGGGATACGGCTGGCCTCGTCACCCTGCGCAACTTCGACAGCCTCAAGCCGGTGATCGGCGCCATCAACGGCGCGGCGGTGGGGGTTGGCGTGACCATGATCCTGCCCATGGACGTGCGCATCGCCTCCACCGAGGCCCGCTTCGGCCTGGTGTTCAACCGGCGGGGCATCATCATGGAAGGCGCCTCGTCCTTCTTCCTGCCGCGCCTGGTGGGCATGCCGGCCACGCTGGACTGGATCTATTCCGGCCGCGTCTTCCCGGCCTCCGAAGCCCTGGAGAAGGGCCTCGTCTTCAGCCTTCATCCGCCCGAGAGCCTGATGGACGCCGCGCGCGCCCTGGCGCACGAATACGCCGACCACACGGCGCCGGTCTCCAGCGCCCTGACCCGCCAGCTCTGCTGGCGGATGCTGGGGGCCAGCCACCCCATGGAGGCGCACCGGGCCGAGAGCCGGGCCCTGATGGCCCGCGGTGGTTCCGACGACGCGGTCGAGGGCGTGAAGAGCTTCTTCGAGAAGCGCCCCGCCAACTTCACCGATCCGGTGTCAAGCCTGCCGGACGTCTTCCCGGACTGGGTCGCCCCCGAGTTCTGATCACTCGAAGCCGGGACCGGCCTTGGTGCGGATGTTCAGCTGTCCCGCCAGGCCCGCCCGGCGGTGGTGGTCGATCCTGCCCATGTCCTCGGATATGGCCATCTCGCGGAAGGCCGCCAGGGAGGGGTATTCGGCCAGGGCGACGGCGTCCCACAGGTCCTCGACCTCGCCGATCATCAGGCTGGTGACCCGGCCGGAATAGCGGACGCGACCGCCGCGGGCCTCGACCAGCTTGCGCACGCCCTCGCCATAGAGGGCGTAGGCCTCCGCGCCGGTGAGGTGGCTGTTCGAGCCGTCCTCGTACTCGGCCTTGGGCTTGAACTTCAGCAGGTTGACCATGACGAAGGGCCCGTCCTCCTCGGCGGAGAAGAAGGCCATGGCCTGTTCGGGGGGCGGATAGACGGCGTTGACGACCTTCATTTCGGGGCTCCGTCGGGGTCAGCGGGTGCGCCGGACCATGTCGTCCAAAAGGTCGGCGATGGCGGCGGGGCTGTCGTCCTGCAGGAAGTGCCCGCCGGGCAGGATCACGTGGGCCTCGTCTCGGGCGCCGGGCACGCGGGCCTTGAAGGCCGCCTCGCCGCCCTTGGTCACGGGATCGTTGTCGCTGAAGGCGGTCAGGAAGGGCCGCTTGAAGGTCTCCAGCACCTTCCAGGCGGCCTGGTTCTCGGCCACCGAGCCATGCTCCGGCGTGATGGGCACCAGGGCCGGGAACTGCCGCGCGCCTTCCTTGAAGCTCTCGTCCGGGAACGGGGCGTCATAGGCGGCGATCTCCTCGGCCGAGAGTTCGCGGGTCGTCCCCATGTTGAGGATGCCGCCGATGGGCATGACCGGGAGGGTCTGCGACATGTGCAGCCAGGCGTCGAAGCCGGGACTCGACCCGGTTCCCACCGGCAAGGTGGTGTTGCCGGCGACCACCCCCGCGAACCGTTCCGGGAAGGCCGCCACCAGGCGCAGTCCGATCAGGCCGCCCCAGTCCTGGCAGAACATCACCACGCCCTCCAGGTCGAGCCGCCTCAACCACTGGGCGGTCCAGTTGACGTGCCGCTCGTAGGTGTAGTCGGCCCGGGAGGCCGGCTTGTCCGACCGGCCGAACCCGATCAGGTCCGGCGCCAGGACCCTGTGCCCCCTGGCGACAAGGCGCCGGATGATGTGCCGGTAGAGGTAGGACCAGGACGGTTCGCCGTGCATCAGCAGGACCGGAGCGCCGTCGCGGGGGCCCTCGTCGACATAGGCCATCCGCAGGCTGACGTCCTCAGGGCCTCGGATGTCGACGTAGTGTGGGGCGAAGGGCCAGTCGGCCAGGCCTTCAAAGCGTTCGTCCGGGGTTCTCAGGACCTTCATTGGGCGCCTCCCAGGGGCGTCGCGCCCGGTTGCAGTTGACAGGCCCGCCTCGGCGGGAAACTAATGGCAATAGCCGTGCCATTATCAACCGGAACGGTCAAGCGCCGGGGCGCGCAAGGGGAGGCGGAAGATGACCAGGCGCATCGTACTCATCCTGGCGGGCCTTCTCGTCCTGGCGGCGGCCGCCGCATGGGCGATGCGCGGCGAGATCGCCCTGCGGGCCATGACGCGACTGATGGATCGCAACCTCGCCGCCGCCCCGGGGCAGGGCCTGCCGGACGGCCTGCACGTCGCGCTCTGCGGATCAGGCTCACCCATGCCGGACCCTTCTCGCGCCGGGCCCTGCACGGCGGTCATCGCCGGCAAGCGTCTTTTCGTCTTCGACGCCGGGTCCGGATCTGTCCGGAACCTGACCCTGATGGGCCTGCCGCCGGCGGAGGTGGAGCGCGTCTTCCTGACCCACCTCCATTCGGACCATATCGACGGCCTGGGCGAACTGATGCTGCAGCACTGGGCGGGCGGCGCTGCTAAGACCCCCGTGCCCGTGCATGGCCCGACTGGAGTCGAGACCGTGGTCGCGGGACTGATGACTGCCTACGGCCCGGACAGGGGTTACCGGATCGCCCACCACGGAGAAGCCGTCGTTCCGCCGTCGGGCTTTGGCGGCGAGACCCGGCCTTTTGCGATCGGGACCGGTCCGGCCCAGGTCATCCTGATCGATGAACCGGACCTGAAGATCCGGGCGTTCGCAGTGGATCATGCGCCGGTCTCGCCCGCGGTGGGTTATGTTGTCGAGTACAAGGGACGCCGGGCCGTGATCAGCGGCGACACCAACATCACCGCCAGCGTGGAGCAGGCCGCAAAGGGCGCTGACCTCCTGGTCCATGAGGCCCTGTCCCTTCGCCTCGTGGGCCTCCAGAAGGCTGTGGCGGAGCGGGCGGGACGGACCAACCTGGTGAAGATCTTCGGCGACATCACGGACTATCACGCAGACCCGGAGGCCATCGCCGCCCTCGCAGAGCGCGCGAAGGTCCGCTACCTGCTGCTGACCCACATCGTCCCGCCCCTGCCTCTCCGGGCGCTGGAAGGCCCTTTCCTGGGCGACAGCCGCAGGATCTACGGCGGCCCCGTGCGGGTCGGACGGGACGGCGACATGATCAGCCTGCCCGCGGGATCCGACGAGATCCGGCACACCAACCGCCTTCGCTGACCCGGAGCCCCGCCATGACCGAGCCCGTCGTCCTCTCCGGCGCCCCCGGATCGCCCTACACCCGCAAGATGCTGGCGGTCCTGCGCTACCGCCGGATTCCCTATCGCTTCCTGATCGTCTCCAACCCCGCCATCGCCGGCCTGCCGCAGGCCAAGGCGCCCCTCCTTCCGACCTTCTACCTGCCCGGACCGGACGGAGCCCTCGAGGCGGTCACCGACTCCACGCCCCTGATCCGACGCTTTGAGCGGCAGCACGAAGGGCGAAGCCTGGTTCCGCCGCGTCCGGCCCTAGCCTTCCTGGACGCGCTGCTTGAGGACTATGCCGACGAGTGGCTGACAAAGGCCATGTTCCACTATCGCTGGGCCTTTGCCGCCGACATCGCCAAGGCCTCGGCCATCCTGCCCTGCTGGCGGGGCATGGCGGTCCCGGACGAGGTCCTTGCAGAACGGGGCCGGGGCTTCGCCGACCGCCAGATCGGGCGGCTTCGCTATGTGGGCTCCAACGCCGTGACCGGCCCGATCATCGAAGCCAGCTATCGGCGGTTCCTCGGGGCTTTCGAGGATCACCTTCGGGTCCTCCCCTACCTCATGGGCCGCCGGCCCGGCGCCAGCGACTTCGCCGCCTTCGGCCAGCTGACCCAGCTGGCCGAGTTTGACCCGACGCCCATGGCGCTGACGCTTTCCCTCGCGCCGCGCGTCACGGCCTGGGTGGGCATGATGGAGGACCAGTCCGGGGTCGAACCGACAGAGGAGGACTGGATCGATCCCTCCAGCCCACCGCCGACCCTGAAGGCCCTGCTGTGCGAGGTCGGGCGGGTCTACACGCCGGTCATGCTGGCCAACGCGCGGGCGGTGATGGCGGGCGAGAGGGAAGTCAGCGCCGAAGTCGACGGCCAAGCCTGGTCCCAGCAGACCTTCCCCTATCAGGCCAAGTGCCTGAAGGTCCTGCGCGACGCTTACGCCGCCCTGCCGGGCGCCGACCGGATGCGGGTGAACGCGGCCCTTGACGGAACCGGCTGTGAGGCTCTTCTGGCCGGATGACCCGCCAGACGCAGGAACCGGACGGACGCCGCCGCCGCGGGCTCGACAGCCGGGACCGGATCATCGCCGCTATGCTCGATCTTGCCCGCGAGGGTGAGGTGGCGCCGGGCGCCGAGCGCGTCGCCGCCCGGGCGGAGGTCGGCCTGCGAACGGTGTTCCGTCACTTCCGGGACATGGACAGCCT
>JBJTFE010000005.1:0-3884 GCA_046093265.1 Phenylobacterium sp.
AGCGAGGCCGAGATCGCCTGGATTACGCGCCAGGGCCAGATGATGGAGCTGATGGGCGCCTATTTCCGCCTGCAGGCCTCGAAACCCCAGTCCATCGCCTGGATGGCGGCGGGCAATCCGGTGGGCCAGGCGGCCTGGATCGCCGAGCGCTTCCACGACTGGTCGGACCTGTCGGTGAAGACCCTCGACCAGGCCTATTCCCGCAACCAGCTGCTGACCAATATCATGATCTACGTGATGACCGGCAGCTTCACGACCGGGGCCTGGTACTACCGCGGCCTCCTCGAAGAAGGCGGGGTCGCCTTCAAGCCGGGCGAGCGCTGCGAGACCCCGACCGCCTTCGCCAACTTCCCGGGCGAGCCCCTGTACTCCGCCCCGCCGCGCAGCTGGGCCGAGCGGGCCTACAACATCACCCGCTGGACAGAGATGCCGCGCGGCGGGCACTTCGCGGCCATGGAAGAGCCCGACCTCTACGTCGAGGACGTCCGGGCCTGGGCCCGAGAGGCGGGCTGACCCCGGCCGTGGCGCGTTACGACTTCGCCTCGGACAACACGGCTCCGGCGGCGCCGGAGGCCATGGCGGCCCTGGTCCGCGCGAACGAAGCGGGCTTCATGCCCGGCTACGGCGCCGACCCGTTGACGGCGGCGGCGGCGGACGCCGTGCGCGCCCTGCTGGACGTCGACGCCGAGGTCCGGTTCGTCGCCTCGGGCACGGCGGCCAACGCCATCTGCCTGGCGGCTCTCGCCCGCCCCTTCGAGGCGGTGATCCCCCCCCGCCCCGCCCACCTCCTGACCGCCGAGACCGGCGCGCCGGGCCTGTTCGGTCACGGCGTCGGCCTGACGGGCCTGGAGGGGGCCTCCGGCCGCATCGACGCGGCCAGCCTGGAGGCGGCGCTGGCCGAGCCCGAGGTCTCGCACCGCCAGGCGGCCGCCGCCCTCTCCCTGACCCAGGCGACGGAGTACGGCGCGGTTTATGCCACCGATGCGCTGGAGGCCCTATGCGCCCGGGCGAAGTCGGCCGGCCTTGGCGTGCACCTGGACGGCGCCCGGCTGGCCAACGCGGCTGCGGCCGGCTTTGACGTCCGCCGGATCGCGCGCATGGGGGTGGACCTGCTCGTCCTGGGCGGCGCCAAGTCGGGCATGCCGCCCTGCGAGGCGATCGTCATCCTCAACCGCGACCTCGCCCGCCGCTTCGACGCCCGGCTGAAGCAGTCCGGCCAGCTGGCGTCGAAGGGCCGATTCCTCGCCGCGCCCTTCCTCGGCATGCTGGGCGACGGCGCCTGGCTGCGCCGGGCGGCCCACGCTAACGCCATGGCCGCGCGCCTCGCCGCCGCCTGCCCCTTCCCCCTCGCCCACCCGGTGGAGGCCAACGGGGTCTTCGTTCAAATGGACGAGGCCCGCCTGGAGGCCCTGAGGGCCGAGGGCTGGTTCGTCTACCGGTTCCTGGACGGCTCGGTGCGGTTCATGTGCTCCTGGGCGACCACGGCCGAGGCGGTGGATGAGATCGCCGACGCCCTCCGCCGGGTCGCCTGAGTCTCAGACCACGAAGCGGGCCAGGCGGCCCCGGATGATGGCCTCGGCCTCGGTGACGATCCGCGAGACCAGCTCGGCGCAGGACGGGATGTCGTGGATCAGGCCCTGGACCTGGCCGGCCGACCAGATGCCGTGTTCGGGATCGCCCGTCTCGTAGACCACCCGGCCGCGGGCGCCGGCCACCAGCTCGCGGACATCCTCGAACTTGGCGCCCGAGCGCTCGAGCTCCACCACCTGGCGGCTGATGTCGTTGCGCGCGACCCGCGAGGTGTTGTGCATGGTCCGGAAGATGAGGTCGGTGGCGCGCTCGTCGTTCTCGACGATCTGGCGTTTGACGTTCTCGTGGATCGGGCTTTCCTGGGTGCACATGAAGCGGGTGCCCATGTTGATGCCCTCGGCGCCCAGGGCCAGGGCGGCGACCAGGCCGCGAGCGTCGCCGAAGCCGCCCGAGGCGATCATCGGGATCTTCACCTTGTCGGCGGCGGCGGGGATGAGGATCAGGCCCGGAACGTCGTCCTCGCCCGGATGTCCGGCGCACTCGAAGCCGTCGATGGAGATGGCGTCGACGCCCATCCGCTCGGCGGACAGGGCGTGGCGGACGCTGGTGCACTTGTGCACGACGATGACCCCGTGGGCCTTGAAGTCGTCGACATGCTCCTGCGGCTTGTTGCCCGCAGTCTCGACGATCTTCACGCCGCTCTCGATGATCGCCTTGCGATACTCGGCGTAGGGCGGCGGGTTGATGGCCGGCAGGATGGTCAGGTTCACGCCGAAGGGCTTGTCCGTTAGCTTGCGGCAGCGCTCGATCTCGGCCCGCAGGGCGTCCGGCGTCGGCTGGGTCAGGGCGGTGATGAAGCCCAGGCCGCCGGCGTTGGCCACGGCGGCCACCAGCTCGGCGCGGCCGACCCACTGCATGCCGCCCTGCACGACGGGGTGCTCCACACCGACAAGCTCGGTGAAACGCGTCTTGATCGCCATGATGTCCTCCCCTTGGCGTTCAGGCTCTCGCCTCTTGGGGAGACAGTGAAACGCCGGACCCAGGGTCAGGCAAGCGGCGATTTGGGCCTACTTCAGGCCGGTCCGGCCGATGAGGTAAAAACGTTCCGCCCTCTGTTTGAGCAGCTTCTCGACGCTCTTGCCCTCAAGACCGTCGACCTCTTTTTCAAGAGCGTCCCCGACAATCCGGATGGCGGCGGCGGGGTCGGCGTGGGCGCCGCCGGGCGGCTCCGGCACGATGCGGTCGACGATCTTCATCTTCAGGAGGTCGGCGGCGGTGATCTTCAGCGCCCTGGCGGCCTCCTCGGCGCTGCGGGTCCCGCGCCAGAGGATGGAATTGGCGCCTTCGGGCGGGATCACGGAATAGGTGGCGTGCTCAAGGATCAGCACCCGGTTGCCGCAGGCGATGCCCAGCGCGCCGCCCGAACCGCCCTCGCCGGTGACGATGGCGACCATCGGCACGCGAAGCAGGAGGCACTTCTCCGTGGACCGGGCGATGGCCTCGGCCACGCCACGCTCCTCGGAGCCGACGCCGGGATAGGCCGCCGTGGTGTCCACGAAACTGATGACGGGCAGGTTGAACCGCTCGGCCAGCTCCATCAGGCGGATGGCCTTGCGGTAGCCTTCCGGCCGGGCGTAGCCGAAGTTGTGCTTGACCCGGGTGACGGTGTCGCGGCCCTTCTCATGGCCCATCACCAGCACCGGCCGGCCCCGGAAGCGGCCGATGCCGCCCATGATGGCCTGGTCGTCGGCGAACTTGCGGTCGCCCTTGAGCTCGACGAACTCGTCGATCAGGCCGGCGCAGTAGTCGACAAAGTGCGGCCGCTCGGGATGCCGGGCGACCTGGGTCTTCTGCCAGGCGTCGAGGTTGGCGTAGGCGTCCTTGCGCATCTGCCGGGCCCTGTCGCGCAGGGCGTCGATTTCGCGGGTCAGGTCGTCCGTTCCGGCGGTCTCAGCCAGGCGGGAAAGCTCATCGATCTTGGCCTCGAGGTCGGCGATAGGGCGCTCGAACTCGAGATAGTGAACGGCCATGCGGCGGGAATCCCGTCCTGTTTCGTCGCGCGCGAACCTAGTGGCTGGGGGGCTTCAGGAAAAGCCGGATTCGCGCCGGGGCTTCCGGGAGGCCGACAGGGGATGGGCCTGCGTCACCACCTCGCGGAGACGCTCGCCCGCCACATGGGTGTAGATCTGGGTAGTGGCGATGTCGGCGTGGCCCAGCAGGGTCTGCAGGCTGCGCAGATCGGCGCCGCGCGCCAGCATGTGGCTGGCGAAGGAGTGGCGCAGCACGTGCGGGCTCACCCGGGCGGGGTCGAGCCCGGCCTGGAGCGCCACCTGCTTCAGCAGCAGGCCGAAACC
>JBJTFE010000006.1:0-2423 GCA_046093265.1 Phenylobacterium sp.
CGCGCGAGGCCCTTGCGACCCGGGCGGTTTCGCTGAAGGAGGCCAACTGGCTGGGCGACGAGACCGGGCTCGACGCTGCGGCCGCCGCCGGCCGGTCCGTCCTGGCCCGGGTCCGCTCGACCGCCGAGCCGGTCATCGCCCGGCTGGCCGTCGAGGCCGGAGAGCCGCGGGTGGTCTTCGCCGAGCCGGAGTATGGGGTCTCGCCGGGCCAGGCCTGCGTTCTCTACGCCCCCGAAGACCCGGACCGCGTGCTCGGCGGCGGGTTCATTGCATCGGCGCTGAAGTGACCGGCTCGACCGGCCGGGCCACCTCGTTCCGGCGCATGAAGGGCAGGGTCCAGGGCGGATCGCAGTACCAGGTCATAGCCTCGCCCGAGGGGCGCCAGGCCGATCCGGCCAGGGCGGCGTCCAGGGCCTTTTCGTGTCGCGCCACGGCCTCCTGCCGACCAAGTCCGGAGAACCTCACCACAGCGAAGGTCCGGGCCGGGATCTCGACCAGGCGGACACGGGGGTCATTGGGCCGGGGCAGGGTGGCCATGGTGTACTTGGACGGCATGATGAACTGGATGGACCAGGTCTCTGCGCCGGCGGGCTTCTGGACAACGGGCGAGGTCATGGCGATGGACTCGCTTTTCGTTGCCCGCGACTGGACCACCGGAGCCGTCATGGCGATGGACTGCGACCCGCCCGCCGCCTCCCGCCCCTGAACGACCGGGGCGGTCATGGCCACCGAAGCCTTGGTCGTATTGTCCCCGAAGATGTAGCCGGCGACGCGCCGGAATCCCTCGTTCCGGGCGGTCTCCACCGGTCCCTCGACAATGGCCTCGGCGGCGATCTGCGGGGCGTAGCGGCGGATCTCCGCCTCGCCGACCCGTCCCACCACCTCATAGCGGGGCTGCTCCGTTCCCGCCCGGATGCCGACGATCTGGCCGAACCCTGCCAGGAGGGTGATCAGGAACTCGCCGACGCCCATGGTTCATCTCCGCCCGTGAAGTCGAAGTATGGGGCGCCGGGGCGCGGAACCCAAATCGCCCGGTTTCAAGGCCCCCGCTACCTCTGGTATGAGGCGGCATGACCCAGACCTCCGATCCCGTCGTCATCGCCGCCTACGCCCGTACGCCCATGGGCGGATTCCAGGGCGTCCTCTCGGGCGCCAAGGCCACCGAACTCGGCGCCGCCGCCGTGCGCGCCGCCGTGGGGCGGGCGGGTGTCGATCCCGCCGCGGTGGAAAAGATCTACATGGGCTGCGTCCTGCCGGGCGGCCTGGGCCAGGCGCCGGCGCGCCAGGCGGCGCTGGGCGCAGGACTTACGTTGTCCTGCGAGGCGACCACGGTGAACAAGATGTGCGGCTCGGGCATGCAGGCCGCCATCCTGGCCCACGACGCCCTGGCCGCGGGTTCGGCCGACATCATCGTCGCCGGCGGCATGGAGAGCATGACCAACGCCCCCTACCTGCTGGCCAAGCACCGGGGCGGCGCCCGCATCGGCCACGACGTGGTCTCGGACTCCATGTACCTGGACGGCCTGGAGGACGCCTACGAGCCGGGACGGCTGATGGGGTCCTTCGCCGAAGAGACCGCCCGCGCCCACCAGGTCGGGCGTGAGGCCATGGACGCCTACGCCATCCGCTCCTTGGAGCGCGCCCGCGCCGCCCAGGCCTCCGGCGCCTTTGCCCGCGAGGTGGTCGCCGTGGAGGTCGCCGGCCGGAAGGGAACCGAGACCGTCCGGGAGGACGAACAGCCCGGCAGGGCGGACCCGACCCGGATCCCGACCCTGAAGCCAGCCTTTGCGAAGGACGGGGCGATCACGGCGGCCAACGCCAGCTCGATCTCCGACGGCGCGGCGGCCCTCGTCCTGACCCGCGCCTCCGTGGCGGAGCGGCTGGGCCTCGATCCCGTCGCCCGCATCGTCGCCCACGCCGCCCACGCCCAGGAGCCGGCCAGGTTCGCCACCGCGCCGGGTCCCGCCATGCGCAAGGCTCTCGCCAGGGCGGGCTGGACGGCGGACCAGGTCGACCTGTTCGAGGTCAACGAGGCCTTCGCCGTCGTCGCCATGCTGGCCGCCCGCGAACTCGACATCCCGGACGAGAAGCTCAACGTGAACGGCGGCGCCTGCGCCCTGGGCCATCCCATCGGCGCGTCCGGCGCCCGCATCCTGGCCACCTTGCTCGCCGCCCTGCAGGCCCGGGGCGGCCGCCGCGGTCTCGCCAGCCTCTGCATCGGCGGCGGCGAGGCGACGGCCATGGCGGTGGAGTTGTTCTAGGGGGCGGGCCGCCGTTGACCCCCTTGTTTGTTTCAGAAGCGCTAGATTGGGTCTGTCTTCCGGGACGTCCGCCTGGCGCACCAACACCAGGCGGACAGTCGGTGGAGGGGCCGAGATCCCCCGAGCCTTTTGGGCTGGGACTGAGCAGGGCCGCCACCGACG
>JBJTFE010000007.1:0-3828 GCA_046093265.1 Phenylobacterium sp.
AAGTTCCGCGAGCGCATCCGGGCCCTGGAGTCTCAACGCCGGGGGCGGATGGCCTCCACCGGCTGTTCCAGGAGTTCCGGCCGGGTGCGGCGGAGATGGTCCTCGAGGCGGGAGCAGGCTTCCTGCAGCACGTCGACGGCCATGTCGATGTCCCGGCGTTGAGACTCCAGGGCCCGGATGCGCTCGCGGAACTTGGCCAGCGAAATGGCGTTCTGAGTCGCCCCGCCGTCGCCGACTTCATAGAGGTCGAGGATCTCGCCGATCTCGGAGAGGGCCAGGCCCACCCGCTTGCCGCGCAGGATCAGCTGAAGGCGGGCGCGATCCTTGTAGGAATAGACCCGGTTCATACCGTCGCGTTCTGGCGAAAGCAGCCCCTTGTCCTCATAGAAGCGCAGGGCCCGGGGCGTGCAGCCGAACTCCTGGCAGAGCTGGCGGATGGTGAAGGTGCGGGCGGGGCGGCGCAGTTCAGCAGGCATGGGGACGTCCTCCGGGTCGGTTGAACAGGTGACGCGCACGTAAGAACAGTTGACGCGAACGTCAAGCCTCCCGTTCCGCCCTCCGTGCGCGTCCGGAGCCGGGCAGATGGATCTCGAAGACCGTGCCTGCGGGTCCGGTGGCGGCCATGATCAGATCGCCGCCGTGACCCTGGACAAGCTCCCTGGCGATGGCGAGACCCAGGCCGGCGCCGTCCGTGCGACCAGAGCCGGCGAACGGCTGGAAAAGCCGCTCCCGGGCGCGTTCCGAAAAGCCGGGTCCGTTATCCGCCAGAGTGATGATGTCGGTCTCGCCCTCACGTCGCCAGCCCGCCCGCACCACCCCCGAGCGCCGGGGGGCGACCCCCTCTATGGCCTCGCGGGCGTTGCGCATAAGGTTCACCAGGATGCGATGCAGCTGGTCCGGATCGGCCTGCACCTGGACGCCGGCGTCGACCTCGCAGACGAAGAGAACGCCCTGCGGTCGGTTGGTCAGCCGGGCCTCTTCCGCAGCGTCGGCGAGGGCCTCGGCGAGATCCACGGAAACCGGACTTGGCGGCGCCTCCTGGGTCTTGCCATAGGCGAGGACGTCGCTGGCCAGGCGCACGGCCCGGTCCAGGGCGCGCTCGAGACGCGGGAGGGCCTGGGCGACCCGCGGGTCGGGTCCGGAGGCCAGGCGCTCGGAGGCCATCTGGGCGCTGGTGAGCATGTTGCGCAGGTCGTGGTTGATCTTGGCGACGGCCTCGCCCAGGGCGGCCAGCCGGGCGCGCGAGGCCAGGGCCGCGCGCAGGTCCGCCTGCATCCTGTCGAGTTCGACCTCGGCGCGGCCAATCTCGTCCCGGCGGCCGGAGGGCTCCAGATGGGCGGTGGGGTCGTCCGGGTCGGCGCGGAAACGCTCCATGGCCCGGGTGATCCTCTGCATGGGCCGGACCAGGAAGAAGTTGAGCGACAGGAAGACCAGGGTTCCGGCCAGGCCGGCGACGAACAGGGTGGTGAAGACCAGCTGCCAGAGATAGGCCTTCAGCTCGCCTTTCAGCGGCGCGTGGGGAGCCACCACTTCAATGAATTCGGCCTCTTCCCGGAAACGGGGCTCGGCGATCACCCGGACCGCCCGGTCGTCGCCGGAGCTGAGCGTCTGGAACGGGGCCACCAGCCAGGAGCTGACCGCCTGCTGCCGGAGGTCGACCAGATAGGGCGCCTCGTCCCGACGCGGCCCCTGCAGGACCAGTCGTCGCAGGCCCCGGGACTGGATGGCGACGGTCTCGACCCCCGCACCGGCCAGGAGCTGCGCCGACAGCTTTTCCGACACCACCCGGTCCGGCGCCACTTCCGTGGCCAGTGACGCCAGCTCGGCGGCCCGAACCCGGTCCAGCAGCCAGTTGCGCTCGAAGGCCGCCAGGGCGGGCGGCAGGATAAGGGCGCCGGCCAGGGCGACGAACAGGGTTGTGAGCACAAGGAGGCGCGCAGAAAGCCCCCCCGGCCAGAACAGCCTGCGGCCGGTTCGTCCCCATCCGGCCCTTCCGGCGGCAGGTTCTGGCGACTGCACCTCGGCCATGGCTCTCCAGTAGGGGAAAGCCGGTCGCACGGCAACGCACCCGGCTGAGCTCAGCGGGCGCCGACGGCCTCGGAGACGGCTGTGAATCCGTCGGCGCGGAGGCGGGCGGCCAGATCCCGCCGGATCCGGACGATGAGGCCTGGCCCCGCATAGACGAGCGCCGAATAGAGCTGGACCGCCGAGGCGCCCGCGCGGATCCGGGCGTAGGCGTCCGCCCCCGAGGCGATCCCGCCCGCCCCGATCAGGGGCAGGCGCCCGGCGGCGACCGTGTTGAAGCGGCCGAGGACCGACTGGGCGAGATCGCGCAGGGGCGCGCCGGACAGTCCCCCCGCCTCGCCCCTGGCCGGCTGACCGTGGTGTTGGCGACGATGATCCCGGAAAGCCCGGAGGCCAGTGCGGTGTCGACGATCGCCTCGATCTCGGCGTCGTCCAGGTCGGGGGCGACCTTCAGGAAGAGGGGGACGGCCTTGTCCTGCGGCAGGGCGCCGCGGGCCTCGGCCGCACGCCCGAGAAGTTCCTCGAGGGCCGCGCGCGTCTGCAGGGCGCGAAGGCCCGGGGTGTTCGGCGAGGAGATGTTGAGGGTGAACCAGTCGGCCAGGCCCCAGAGACGCTTCAGGCCCGTGACGTAGTCGCCGATACGGTCGTCGGACTCCTTGTTGGCGCCGATGTTGGCGCCGACCGGCCCGGGCCGACCGGGCCGCCCTATCCTGTCGGAGAAGGCCTCAAGCCCTGCGTTGTTGAACCCCATCCGGTTGATGACGCCCTGGTCGGCCGTGAGACGGAAGAGCCGCGGTTGTGGATTCCCGGCCTGAGGCAGGGGCGTGACGGTGCCGCACTCCACGAAGCCGAATCCGGCCCTCAGCATGGGGCCGAACACCTCGGCGTTCTTGTCGAAACCGGCGGCCAGGCCGATGGCGCCGGGCAGGGAAAGGCCGGCCACGTTGGTGGCGAGAATCGGGTCCGGAGCCGCCGCGCGGGGGCCGAGGCCCAGAGCCAGGGCGCGAACGGTGAGGCGGTGAGCGGCCTCTGGGTCGACGGTGCGCAGGGCTGCAGCGGCCAGGTCGTGCAGGCCGCTCATGGCGAAAGCCTCAGACCGGGGATGCCGTTCTCGCCCAGGGGTGCGGGCAGAACCCGGCGGACGGCGGCGGCCGGCAGGTCGCCATAGAGGTGGGGAAAGAGGTCGCCCCCGCGGGAGGGCTCCCAGCGCAGGGCCTCCCCCAGGTCGTCGCCCTCGATCTCCAGGACCACGAGGCCGCCCTGGCCCGCGAAGTGCCGGGCGGCGGTTTCCTGCGCCTGTGCGGACGTCGAGAAGTGGATGTAGCCGTCGGCGAGGTCGACCGCCGAGCCCCTGAAAACGCCGGCGTCCCGCGCGGCGTCCCACTCGGTCCGGGACAGGATCTTGTAGATCAGGGTCATCCGAGGGGGTCGGGCTGGAAGAAGCCGTCGAAGGCCGGCCGGCCGTTGGCGTCGAAGACGAAGGCTATGGCCGCGGAGGTCGGGAAGCCGGCGCGGATGCGCGACAGGGTCCCGGAGGGGCCGGAGGCCTCGATCATCAGCGCCTCGGCCAGCTCCTGCAGGCCCGGATTGTGGCCGACCAGCAGAACGATTCCCGCGTGCCCGGCCTCGCGCAGCCGGCGCACCATGTCGCCGGCCTCGGCAAGGTAGAGGGCGTCCTCGAAGCGGACCTCGCAGCCGGGCAGGAGGCCGCTCATGGCGGCCCAGGTCTCGCGGGTGCGGACGGCGGCGGAGACCAGGGCCAGGTCCGGGATCAGGCCGACGTCGGCGAGGGCCGAGGCGACG
>JBJTFE010000008.1:0-3734 GCA_046093265.1 Phenylobacterium sp.
CGGTCACGTCCTCGCCGACCCGGCCGTCGCCGCGGGTCGCGCCCCGCACCAGGACCCCGCCCTCGTAGCGCAGGGAGGCCGACAGGCCGTCGATCTTGGGCTCGGCGGTGTAGGCGATGTCGGAGTCGTCGAGGCGCAGGAACCGACGGACCCGGGCGTCGAACTCCAGGGCGTCGGCGTCGGAGAAGGCGTTGTCGAGGGACAGCATGGGAACCCCATGCTCCACGGGTGAGAACTGGCCCGAGCGCGCCGCGCCGACCCTCAGCGACGGCGAGTTCTCGCGCACCAGGTGGGGAAAGCGCGCCTCGATCGCAGCATTCCTTTGGCGCAGGGCGTCGTACGCCGCGTCGGAAATGACCGGCGCATCGGCCTGATGATAGGCGAGGTCATGGGAGGCGATCTCGTCGGCCAGCCGGGTCAGCTCCTCGGCGGCCTGGGCCTCCGTCAGGTCGGGAACGGCGAGCTCACGCATGCATCAGGGCCCGGGCGGCGGCGCGCGCCTCGTCGGTGACATGGGCGCCGGCCAGCATGCGGGCGATTTCCTCCTCACGGGCCGCGGGGTCCAGGTCCTCGACGCGGGTGCGCACGGCCGCTTCATCGCCGATCTTGGAGATGCGCCAGTGCGCATCGGCGCGGGCCGCCACCTGGGGCGAGTGGGTGACCACCAGGACCTGACCCTCCCGGCCGAGCCGCCGGAGCCGCAGGCCCACCGCATCGGCAACGGCGCCGCCCACCCCCTGGTCCACCTCGTCGAAGATCATCAGCGGCGGCTCGCCGCCTCGACCGGCTAGCGAGGCTTTCAGGGCCAGGGCGAAGCGGGCGAGCTCGCCGCCCGAAGCCACCGTGGTCAGGTCGCCAAAGGGCGCCCCGGGATTCGTCGCCACCTCGAAGGCGACCCGGTCGCAGCCGCCGGGGCCCGCCCGGTCCGGGGCCAGGGCCTCCAGGCCGACCCGGAACCGCGCCCGTTCCAGCTTCAGGGGCGGCAGTTCGGACTCGACCGCCCGGGACAGAGCCTCAGCCGCAGCGCGGCGGGCGGCCGTCAGGTCGGCGGCGGCGGCGATGTAGAGGGTCTCCGCCTCTGCGGCCGTAAGCCGGGCGGCGGCCAGGTCCGTCTCGCCGGACTCCAGCCGCGCCAGCCGATCCGCCAGGGCGCGACGTCGGTCCGGCAGGGCCTCGACGGCGCAGCCCAGCTTCCGGGCGGCGGCGCGCAGGGCGAAGAGGCGCTCCTCGGCGGTCTCCAGGTCGTCGGGGCGGAAGTCGAAGGCGGCGGCGGCGGCCTCGACGGCGGCCTCGGCCTCCTGCAGGCCGCTGAACACCGCATCCAGGGCGGCTTCCGCCTCGGACAGCCGCCCGACCGCCGGCCCCTCGGCGGCCGCGCCGGCCTGCAGGGCCCGACTGCGGGCCTGGCCCAGGGCCCGGAGGGCCGAGGCGAGGCGCGGGGGCAGGCCCTCCAGCGCTTCCCCCGCCTGGTTGATGTCGGCCAGGGCCTTCTCGGCGGCGCCCAGGACGGCCCGCCGCTCGGCAAGGGCGGCCTCCTCCCCGGCCTCGGGGGCCAGGGCGTCCAGCTCGGCCAGGAGACGGGCGGTCTCCTCGGTCTCCTCGACCCGGGTCGCCGCGTCGCGGCTCAGGGCTTCCAGGCGGGCCTCCGCCTCGCGCCAGCCGGTCCAGGCCTGGCGGGTCGCCCGCAGAAGATCCCCATGGCCGCCGTAGGCGTCCAGCAGGTCCCGGTGGGTGCGGACGTCCAGCAGCCCGACCGTCTCGTGCTGGCCGTGGACCTCGACCAGCAGGGCGCCGATCTCGCGCAGGGCGCCCACGCTGGCGGGCTGGTCGTTGACGAAGGCGCGGCTGCGGCCGTCGGCCGACAGCACCCGGCGCAGGATGAGGTCCTCGCCATGGGCGGCGTCCAGGCCCCGGGCCTCCAGCAGGCTCCAGACGGCGTGTCCCGGCGGGAGGGAGAAGGCGGCGGTCGCGCTGGCCTGGGCGGCCCCCCGCCGGACAAGGCCGGACTCGGCGCGGACCCCGGCGGCGAGACCCAGGGCGTCCAGCAGAATGGACTTGCCCGCGCCCGTCTCGCCGGTCAGGGCTGTAAGGCCCGGCCCCACGGTGAGGTCGAGGCTCTCGATCAGAACAAGGTCGCGAATCCAGAGGCCGGTCAGCATGGGGTCAGGTTCGCTGCGAATCGGCCGGACCGGAAGCCCGGCGACCACGGCTCAGGTCAGCCCACTCCGAAAGCGTCTGTCCGGCCGGCGGATTGAGGCGGGAGGGTCTTGGCGGGGGTCTTGATGAAGGGAAGCGGAAGGCGGCGTTTCGCATTGCCGTCCGGGACGACGGCGGGTCGCAGATCCTTGGACGTCAGGAGGGCGTAGGCTTCCCGGTACCAGTAGTCACCCGGAAAATTGTAGCCCAGGACCGCGCCATTCCGGCGGGCTTCTTCCGTGAGACCGAGGGTCAGGTTCGCCTCGACCAGGCGATAGAGGGCCTCCGGCGCGTGAGAAGTGGTCTGGTAGCGCTGGACCACGGTCTGGAAACGGCCGATCGCGGCGAGCGTGTCGCCATTGCGCAGGTAATAGCGACCGACGGACATTTCCTTGCCGGCCAGCTGGTCGTTGACCATGTCGATCTTCAGCCGGGCGTCGGATGCGTACTCGGTCTTGGGATAGCGCTGGGCGACGTCACGGAGAGCGGCCAGCGCCTGCCCGGTCGAAGCCTGGTCCCGGCCGACGTCCACGATCTGGTCGAAATAGCAGATGGCCTTGAGGTAGTGCGCGTAGGCGGCGGAGGGATTGCCCGGATAGAGAGACAGGAACCGCTCTGCATCGCCAATCGCCTCGGCGTACTTGCTGGCCTGGTAGTTGGCGTAGGCGGTCATCAGGATGGCCCTGCGGGACCATTCCGAATAGGGATGCTGGCGCTCGACCTCAGCGAAATAGTCCACCGCCTGGCTCCACTGGCGGGCGTCCAGCCGCGCCGCGCCGGTGGCGAACAGCAGTTCGACCGGGCGCTCTTCGTAAACGAGACGTGGCTTCTTGGTCTGGCCGGCGCATGCCGAAAGAAGAAGCGCGGCGGACAGGCCGACCAGGGTCGGGGCGATCCAGGATCTGCGAAGCACGGACACCTTAACCTCAAAGGACACGAGAGCGCCCCCGCGCCCGACCGGAGAGGGTTCTACACGAGCCAGGAGGGCGCGCCAACGCCCGCGGCTTCAGAGTTCAGACCGCCTCGGCCATCTCGGACGCCAGGGTGCGCACCCGCCAGGCGTGTGGCGTCGCAAGAAGTGCGCGGACAAGGGCGTTGTTCAAGGCGTGACCCGCAAGAACGCCTTCAAATCGTCCGATGACCGGAGCGCCCAGAACATAGAGGTCGCCGATGGCGTCCAGGGCCTTGTGCCGGACGAATTCATCGGGCCGGCGGAGCCCCTCGGGATTTAGCACCGCATCGCCCTCGATGACGACGACGTTCTCCATCGATCCGCCCCGCGCCAGACCCATGGCGCGAAGGGCCTCGACCTCATGAAGGAAGCCAAAAGTCCGACAGTCGGCGAGTTCCCGACGGAAGGCCTCGCCATCCATCTTAAGGTCAACGGCCTGCCTGCCGATAGCGCGGGACTCGAAGGCGATCTCGAAAGCGACCTCAAAGCCCTCCGCAGGCCTCAGGGTGGCGCGCTTGTCGCCCTCGGCGACCTCAATGACATCGATGATTTCAATGAAGCGCCTGGGCGACCCCTGAGGGCGAAG
>JBJTFE010000009.1:0-3281 GCA_046093265.1 Phenylobacterium sp.
GAAATGGCCGGCGGCGCGGCGCCGAACACCTCGCGCACGGCCTCCATCTCCTTGATGTCGCCGACCGGGGTCGAGGTGCCGTGGGGATTGAGGTAGTCGACCCGGCGGTTCCCGGCCCGGGACAGGGCGAGGCGCATGCAGCGCACGGCGCCCTCGCCGGAGGGGGCGACCATGTCGAAGCCATCGGAATTGGCGGCGTAGCCGACGATCTCGCCATAGAGCCTCGCGCCGCGCGCCTTCGCCCGCTCGAATTCCTCGAGGACCAGGATCCCGGCGCCGCCGGCGATCACGAAGCCGTCGCGGTTCACGTCATAGGCGCGGCTGGCCACCGCTGGCCGGTCGTTGAAGTTCGAGCTCATGGCGCCCATGGCGTCGAACAGGACCGAGAGGGTCCAGTGGAGCTCCTCGGCCCCGCCTGCGAAGACCACGTCCTGGTTGCCCAGGGCGATCTGTTCGTAGGCCGCGCCGATGCAGTGGGTGGAGGTCGCGCAGGCCGAGGAGATGGAATAGTTCAGGCCGCGGATCCTGAACCAGGTCGAGAGGACGGCCGACACGCCGGAGCTCATCGCCTTGGGCACGGCGAAGGGGCCGACGCGCTTGGGGCCCTTCTCGCGGGCGGTGGCGGCGGCCTCGATGATGGTCCGGGTCGAAGGCCCGCCGGAGCCGACGATCAGGCCGGTCATCTCGTTCGAGACCTCGGCCTCGGTCAGCCCGGAGTCGGCGATGGCCTGCTCCATGGCGATGTGACCGAAGGCTGTGCCCTGGGCCAGAAACCGGGCCGCGCGGCGATCAACGGCGGCCTCCCAGTCCAGGCCAGGATCGGCGTGCACCTGACAGCGGAAGCCAAGGTCCGCGTACTCCGGCGCGCCAGTGATCCCGGACCGGGCCTCGCGCAGGGAGGCCCGGACTTCGTCCAGGGTGTTGCCGATGGATGAGACGATGCCCATGCCGGTGACGACGACGCGCCGCATGACTTTAGCCCCCAGATACGCCGGAATTCAGACCAGATCCTTCGGATCGTAGAGGCCGACCCGCAGGTCCTTGGCCTCGTAGATCACCTTGCCGTCGGCCTCCATCACGCCGTCGCCTATGCCCAGGACCAGCTTGCGCATGATCACCCGCTTGAGGTCGATCCGGTAGACGACCTGCTTGACCTTCGGGGTCACCTGGCCGGTGAAGCGCACCTCTCCCACGCCCAGAGCGCGGCCCTTGCCGGGGGCGCCCGACCAACCGAGGAAATAGCCGACCAGCTGCCACATGGCGTCGAGGCCCAGGCAGCCGGGCATGACCGGGTCATTGATGAAGTGGCAGTCGAAGAACCAGAGGTCCGGGAGGATGTCGAGTTCGGCCACCACCTGGCCCTTGCCGAAGGCCCCGCCGGATTCGGTGATGCGGGTGATGCGGTCGAACATCAGCATCGGCGGCACGGGCAGCTGGGCGTTGCCAGGCCCGAACATCTCGCCTCGACCACAGGCCAGGAGCTCCTCCCGGGAATAATGGTCCTTGGCCTTGGCGCCGGGGATCATGGCTCGCCTTTCCACGCGTCACATCAACACAATGGCCCGGCGAAGCACCGCCGAACGCTGATCATCCGCTCTATCAGAGGCGGGAGGGCGGCTCAACGGGCGGCCGGACGCGGCGGAACGCACTGGACGCCTTCATCGACGCCCCATATTCCGGAGGCCCGGACCCAGCCGGTCACGCCATCGGCCTTGATGCGGCACCATCCGGCCTCGCAGCGCTGCAGGGTGGCGAGGGCCCGCGATTGAAGCAGGGCCTCGGTACGGGCCTCATCCCGGGGCGAGGACCGGACCTCCAGGGGGCCCGGCGCCGTCCGCATCACGTTCCGGCGCCCGTCGGTGGTGCGCATGTGCACCCAGGCGACGCCCCGGTCCGGGTCGCAGATCCGCCGCCATTCCGAGGACTCCGCGATCACCTGCACGGGCAGGCCGCGCACGCGGTAGATCCAGAGGGCGGGGTAGTCGTCACCGGGACCGGAGCGGGCGTTCACGGACCCGAATTTCAGGGTGACATAGCGCGGAACCGGCAGGCCCGACGGCGTGGGCCGCCCATCGGCCAGCGCGAAGGCGCCCGGGGGCGACAGCGCGAAGGCCGCCGCCAGGAGGCCGGCGACCGCAACGCCGGACAGGCTCGGAGAAGGCTCAACTTGGCCGTTCATGCCCTTCTTGCTAGAGGTTCACGGGCAACGGCGCCAGAGCGCCAGTTCATCAGACGCTGAAATTCGGAGCCCCTCCACAGATGCCGACGCGCAAGCCGAAAGTGATCGTGACGCGGCGGCTGCCCGACGCGGTGGAGACCCGCCTGCGCGAACTGTTCGACACCGAGCTCAACCTTTCGGACGCGCCGATGAGCCGCGAGGCGCTGATCGACGCCGTCGGGCGCTGCGACGTCCTGGCCCCGACCATCACCGACCGGATCGACGCCGGGGTGCTGGAGGCCGCTGGCGCGCGGCTGAAGCTGATCGCCAACTTCGGGGCCGGGGTCGACCATATCGATGTCGCCGCTGCGACGGCCCGGGGCGTGACCGTGACCAACACGCCGGGCGTCCTGACCGAGGATACGGCCGATCTGACCCTGGCCCTGATGATGGCGGTCTCCCGCAGGATCGTGGAGGGCGCCAGATCCATCGAAGCCGGCGAGTTCCGTGGCTGGGCCCCGACCTGGATGCTGGGGCGGCGGCTCTCGGGAAAGCGGCTCGGGGTGATCGGCATGGGCCGGATCGGCCAGGCGGTGGCCCGCCGGGCCCGCGCCTTCGGCATGCAGATCCACTACCACAACCGCTCGCCGGTCAGTCCGCGGATCGCCGAGGAGCTCGAGGCGACCTACTGGGAAAGCCTCGACCAGATGCTGGCCCGGATGGACATCATCTCGGTCAACTGCCCGCACACGCCGGCCACCTATCACCTCTTGTCGGCGCGGCGGCTGAAGCTGATGCCGGCCCACGCCATCCTGGTGAACACCGCCCGCGGGGAGATCATCGACGAGTCCGCACTGGCCGACCTCCTGGCCTCGGGCGGCCTGGCGGGCGCCGGCCTGGACGTCTTCGAGTTCGAGCCGCAGGTGAACCCCAAGCTGCTCGGCCTGCCGAACGCCGTCCTCCTGCCGCACCTTGGTTCCGCCACCGTTGAGGCGCGCACCGAGATGGGCGAGAAGGTACTCATCAACATCCGGACCTGGATGGACGGGCACCGCCCGCCGGACCGGGTGCTGTCCTCCATGCTCTGAAGGCCCGCCGGATTGAACCCCCGGCGGCGCCGCCG
>JBJTFE010000010.1:0-4834 GCA_046093265.1 Phenylobacterium sp.
GCGAAGGGGTGTCGGGGGGGTTGAGCGCGGGGCGAGAGGCCTCTGGGCTTCGGCAATTCGATCGACCGGGGTCTCCAGTAGTGCGGCGTCCACCCCCGCCTCCGCCCAGAAGGCGAGCAGGCTTTCGGAGACGGCGGCGACCGGCGGGCGGCTCATCTGCGACGAAATCCCTCAACTGGCGGCGGGCCGGACGCCATTCGCCCTTGACCCACCCGACGTAAGCTATTGATAAGGCCTGAGGGGAACAAGGCCGGCGCGGGGCGACCGGCGTACCGGAGCTGGCAAGATGAGCGAGACCCTCGAACGCGAGGCCATGGAATACGATGTGGTCATCGTCGGCGCCGGCCCGTCGGGCCTGGCCGCAGCCATCCGCCTGAAGCAGATGGCCGAGGCTGCGGGCGCCGAGATTTCGGTCGCGGTTCTGGAGAAGGGGTCCGAGGTCGGCGCGCATATCCTTTCGGGGGCTGTGATCGATCCCTCCGGTATCGCCGAGCTGCTGCCCGACTGGAAGGAACTCGGGGTTCCCCTCGAGACCGCCGTCACCAAGGACAAGTTCCTGATGCTCGGACCGAGCGGGGTGCTCGACGTCAGCTGGGCGCCCTTCCCCAAGTGGATGCTCAACCATGGCAACTTCATCGCCAGCCTGGGCAATGTCTGTCGCTGGCTGGCCCAGCACGCCGAGGGCCTGGGGGTCGAGATCTATCCCGGCATGGCCGCCTCCGAGCTCGTGTTCAACGACGATGGATCGGTGAAGGGCGTTGTCGCGGGCGTCTTCGGCATCGGCAAGGACGGCCAGCCCGGTCCCGACTACCAGCCCGGCATCGAACTGCACGCGAAGTACACCCTGATCGGCGAGGGCGTCCGCGGTTCGCTGGCCAAGCAGCTCCAGGCCCGCTTCGACCTGAACAAGGGTCGCGAGCCCCAGAAGTACGGCATCGGCATCAAGGAGCTCTGGAAGGTACCGGACGCGGCCTTCCAGCCCGGCCTGACCCAGCACACCTTCGGCTGGCCGCTGGACAACCAGACCGGCGGCGGCTCGTTCATGTACCACTTCGGGGACAACTACGTGGCCATCGGCTTCGTCGTGCACCTGAACTACAAGAACCCGTACCTGTCGCCCTTCGACGAGTTCCAGCGCTTCAAGACCCACCCGGCCATCCGGCCCTATCTCGAGGGCGGCGAGCGCATCTCGTACGGAGCCCGGGCCATCACCGAAGGGGGCGCGCAGTCCCTGCCGAAGCTTTTTTTCCCGGGCGGCGCCCTGCGGGGCTGCTCGGCGGGCATGGTCAATCTGCCGCGCATCAAGGGCTCCCACAACGCCGTGAAGAGCGGCGTCCTGGCGGCGGAGGCGGCCTTCGGCGCAATCCAGTCGGGACGCGGTGGCGACGAACTGGTCGAGTACGAGACCGCCTACAGGGCCTCGTCCATCGCACGTGAACTGCACGTCGTGCGCAATGCCAAGCCCCTGTGGTCGAAGTTTGGGACGATCCCCGGCCTCATCCTGGGCGCCGCCGATGCGACCCTTGCGGGCATGCTGGGCGGCTTCTCGTTCTTTGGCACCCTGAAGCACGGCAAGTCCGATGCGGAGTCCACCGGGCTCGCCAAGGACTATCAGCCGATCGCCTATCCCAAGCCCGACGGCGTGGTGAGCTTCGACAAACTGTCGTCGGTCTTCCTGTCCTCGACCAACCACGACGAAGCCCAGCCAGCGCACCTGAGGCTCAAGGACGCCTCGATCCCGATCAGCGTCAACCTGCCAAACTATGCCGAGCCCGCCCAGCGCTACTGCCCCGCGGGGGTGTACGAGGTCCTGACCGAGGACGACGGGTCCAATCCGCGGTTTCAGATCAACTTCCAGAACTGCGTCCACTGCAAGACCTGCGACATCAAGGATCCATCGCAGAACATCACCTGGACGACGCCCCAGGGCGGCGACGGGCCCAACTATCCGAATATGTAGACGGGCTTGCCGGGGGGAGCGAACAGGTGAACACCCGCTCCATGGCCAGGTGGAAACAACGGACCCTGGGGCGCGCTGCGGCGCGCTTGGCGGCGGCGGGCGGGCTGGCCATCCTGGCCGCCTGCGCCACCGCCCCGGACGGGAAGGTCGTCCTGCCTGAAGGGACCGGCGCCTCGCCCTACGGACAGTTCCTCGCCGGTCGCGCCGCCCTCAACGATGGTCGTCCGGCCGAGGCCGCGCGCTATTACGGCGCAGTCCGCAACCTCGACCCCGAGGCCGCCGCCATCGCCGATGAACGGGCCTTTGTCGCGGCCCTCCTGGCGGGGGATGTCACGACCGCCGCACGCCTCGCGCCGACCTCCGGGGCGACCTCTCCGCCCAACCTCTCCCTCAGCCGTCTGGTTCGCGCGGTCGAAGGTATGTCCACTGGCCGGGCGCGGCAGGTTCGCAGCCTGCTGGCCCCTGAGAGCGCCGCCTTCCCGCACCGGGCGGCCACCGCCTTGCTGGCCCCCTGGGCCGCCGCCATGGCGGGGGATCGTGAGGGTCTGCTGGTCCGGCCCCAGTCTCCCGGCGACCGGATCGTCGATGTCTTCGGCCTTCTGGCTCAGGCGCGGCTCTTCGAGCGTGCGGGCCGGCTCGACGAGGCCGAGACCAACTTCCAGTTGCTGGCGGGGGGCGATGCGCCGGGGCAGGTCGCCGTCCTCGCCTATGGAGGGTTCCTCGAGCGCCGCAAGCGGCTGGCAGAGGCCATCTCCCTCTATGACCGGTTGCTGGCCGGCGACCCGCGCAATCCCCAGGTCGTGGCCGCCCGGGCCCGGGCGGCGGCCGGGCGGATGGAGCCCCAGCCCACCCTTCGCCAGGGTGCGGCCCAGACCCTCACCCCGGTGGCTGCGACCCTGATCGCCGCTGGTCAGGAGCAGATAGGGCTTGCCTACCTGCGGCTGGCCCTGAGGCTGGATCCCGATCAGAGTGCGGCCTGGATCCTGGTGGGCGACCTTCTGGAGGGCGATGGACATCCGGATGACGCGCGCGCCGCCTATGCCCGCGTGCCCTCCACGGCGCCCGAGTTCACCACCGCCCAGGCCAAGCTCGCCTGGAGTCACCAGAGGGCCGGAGACAAGGAGACGGCCCTGCGCCTGGCCCGTCAGGCGGCCGCAGGCGGCGGTGTCGATGCGGTGATCAATCTGGCCGACCTGCTCAGGGCCAACGACCGGTTCTCAGAGTCCGCCGACCTGCTTGCGCCGGTCCTCGCCGCGTCACCGCCGGATTGGCGTCTGTCCTATGCGCGTGGGGTCTCTCTGGAGCGGGCCGGGCGCTGGCCCGAGGCCGAGCGTGACCTGAAGGCCGCCCTGGCGCTCAACCCGGACGAGCCGGAACTGCTCAACTACCTCGGCTATTCCTGGATCGACCGGAACCAGAACCTCGATGAGGCCCTGGAAATGGTCCAGCGGGCGGTCAGCCAGAACCCCCGGTCGGGCGCCATGGTCGACAGCCTCGGGTGGGCCTACTTCCGGCTCGGCGACTTCCCACGGGCGGTTACGACGCTTGAGATGGCCGTGGAGCTTGAGCCCGGCGATCCGGAGCTGAACAACCACCTGGGCGACGCGTTCTGGAGGGTCGGCCGGCGCGATGAGGCGGGCTTCCAGTGGAAGCGGGTCCTGACCCTGGATCCGGACCCCAAGATCCGCGCCGACGCCGAGCGCAAGCTGGCGGAGGGTCTGCCCCCGCTTCCGCCCCCGGCTGCGCGCAAGCCCTGATCACCTTCATGTCCGCAAGCGCCTTCGCCCCGGCCAAGGTTAATCTCTACCTGCATGTCGGTCCGCCGGGCGCAGACGGCTTCCATCCCCTGGAAAGCCTCATGGTCTTCGCCGATGTCGGCGACGAGGTTTCGATGGGTTCCGAACCGGGTTCCGCCCTGAGTCTGACCGGCCCCTTCGCTGGCGCCCTTGATCCGGGAGCCAACCTGGTGCTGCAGGCCGCGCGTAGGCTCGCGCAGAGGCTTGGACGGGGCGCCTCGCCCCAGGCCCTTGTCCTCGACAAGCGCCTGCCCGTGGCGGCGGGTCTGGGCGGCGGCTCAGCCGACGCGGCTGCGACCCTGCGCCTGCTCAACCACGCCTGGGGTGATCCGCTGTCCGGGGATGAGCTCGAGGTGCTGGCGGCGGACCTCGGCTCCGATGTTCCCGCCTGCATCCGCAGCCGGCCGGTGACCGCCACCGGCAGGGGAGAGCTGTTGTCCCCGGGGCCGGACCTGCCCTGGCTTTCGTCCGTACTGGTGAACCCCGGGCTCGCCTGCCCGACAGGCGAGGTTTACCGGGCCTTTGACGCCGCAGGCCGCTTCGGAGACCTGTCTCCGGCTTCCGGGCCGCCAAACGGCTCCGGCGCGATCGGGGTCGCCGGTTGGCTCTCCGGTTTGCGAAACGATCTGGAAGCACCTGCGATCTCTGTCACCCCCAGGGTCGCGACGGTCCTGGAGCGCCTGCGGGCCGCACCTGAGACGCTCCTGGCCCGGCTTTCGGGATCGGGGGCGACCTGTTTCGCCCTCTGTCGGGATGCGGCGGCGGCCGACCGGCTGGCCAGGGTCCTGGCTGACGAACATCCAGGCTGGTGGGTGCGCGCCTGTCGCCTGGGCGCCGCGCTGGACCCGATCCCCTGATCCCCGGCCCTGCAACGAAAACGGGGACCCCGAGGGGTCCCCGTTCCGCCACGACTGAGGGGAGGATCAGTTGTGGTAGGCCCGCTCTCCGAACTCGGAGATGTCCAGGCCCTCTTCTTCATTGTCCACCGAGGAGCGCAGTCCGACGGTGTACTTGATAAGGAAGAAGACGATGGCGCTGGCGACCGAGGACCAGGCGACGGCCACCAGCACGGCCTTGA
>JBJTFE010000011.1:0-4152 GCA_046093265.1 Phenylobacterium sp.
GAGGCAGGCCCAGCTCCACGCCCAGGGCGCGGACCTCGTCCTTGAAGAGCTCGCGCAGGGGCTCGACCAGCTTCAGCTTCATGTAGTCCGGCAGGCCGCCGACATTGTGATGGCTCTTGATCACCGCCGAGGGCCCGCCCCAGGCGGAGACGCTCTCGATCACGTCGGGATAGAGGGTGCCCTGGGCCAGAAAGCCCGCGCCCTCGATCTTCGCCGCCTCGCGATCGAAGACATCGACGAACAGCCTGCCGATGGTCTTGCGCTTGGTCTCCGGGTCCGTGACGCCTTTCAGCTCGCCCAGAAAAAGGTCACCTGCATCAACGTGCACCAGCGGAATGTTGTAGTGATCGCGGAACATGGTCACGACCTGCTCGGCCTCGTTCAGGCGCAACAGGCCAGTGTCTACGAAGACGCAGGTCAGCTGGTCGCCGATGGCCTCGTGGATCAGGACGGCGGCCACGGAGGAGTCCACGCCCCCGGACAGGCCGCAGATCACACGCCCCTCGCCCACCTGCTCGCGGATCCGCGCCACCGCCTCCTGGCGGAAGGAGGCCATGGTCCAGTCCCCGGACAGGCCGGCGATACGGTGGGTGAAGTTGCGCAGGATCAGGGCGCCGCGGGGCGTATGCGCCACCTCCGGGTGGAACTGGACGCCATAGAAGCACCGCCCCTCGTCGGCGATCACTGCGAAGGGGCTGCCCTCTGACGAGGCGACCACCTCGAAGCCCGGCGGGATGGCCGTGACCTTGTCGCCATGGCTCATCCAGACCACCTCGCGGTCGCCGACTTCGCCGAGGCCATGCAGCAGGGGCGACTCCCGCTCGATGCGGATCTCGGCTCGGCCGAACTCGCGGTCATGGCCGCCCTCGACCCGGCCGCCCAGCTGGGCGCAGAGGGTCATCTCGCCGTAGCAGATGCCCAGGACCGGCACGCCCAGCTCGAAGACCCGCGAGGTCACCGACGGGCTGTCGTCCTCGTGCACGCTGGCCGGGCCGCCGGACAGGATCACCGCCCGGGGAGCGAAGGCGTCCAGCATGGGTTCGATACGGTCGTAGGGGTGGATCTCGCAATAGACCCCGCTCTCCCGCAGCCGCCTGGCGATCAGCTGGGTCACCTGGCTGCCGAAGTCGACGATCAGGACACGTTCATGGACGGGGGCGGCGCTCATTCGGGGGTCCCTTGATCGGCCCGGGCCAGGACCGCGACGAAGAATCCGTCGGTGTCCGAGGCGGCGGGGGTCAGCCGGAGATAGCCTTCCGGCGTCAGGCGGGAAAGCCAGTGCGGGTCATCCGTGGCGGGTAGGACGCGGAATTCCGGATGCCGGCCCAGGAAGGCGGCGACCCGGTCCTCGTCCTCCTCGGCCAGGACCGAGCAGGTGACATAGACCAGACGCCCGCCCGGACGGACAAAGCCGACCCCGGCGTCGAGCACGGCGTCCTGGTCGGCCTGGCGCCGGGCCAGGGCGTCGGGCGTCAGCCGCCACTTGGTGTCCGGGTGCCGACGCCAGGCGCCCGACCCGGAACACGGGGCGTCGATGAAGACCAGCTCCATCCGGCCTTCCAGGTCCTTAAGCGGATCGGGCCGCAGGGGCGTGCGCACCTGCAGGTTGCGGACCCCCGCCCGCTCGGCCCGGCGCACCGTGTCGGCCAGCCGACGGGCGTCGGAGTCGTAGGCGTAGACCTGGCCGGTGGATCCCATCGCCGCCGCCAGGGCCAGTGTCTTGCCCCCGCCCCCGGCGCAGAGATCCAGGACCTGGAGCCCCTTCACCTCCCCGGCGCAGGCGGCGGCGACCTGGGAGCCCGCGTCCTGCACCTCCATCCAGCCCTTCACGAACTCCGGCAGGCTCTCGACCGACGGGGTCCGCTCGGCGGCGGCGGGGGGATCGATGCGCAGGGCCAGGGGCAGGCCCTCGACCGGATGGGCGCCCAGGGGACCGGCGGCCTTCAGGGCGCGGGCCGGGTCGCTCTTCAGCGTGTTCACCCTCAGGTCCACGGGCGCGCGACGGGCCAGGGCCTCGCCCTCCGGCCGGACGCGGTCGCCGAAGACGCGGGCGAAGGCCGGGGCGAGCCAGTCCGGAAGATCGGCCGCCACCGCGTCAGGAGCGGCGGAAAGGTCAACGGGGGCGGAGAGCACAGCGACCTCAGCTGCGGTCAGCGCCCCCGGGCCATGCGGGGCGTCTGCAAAGGCGGCGGCGATCCGCTCGGACGGCCAGTTCCAGTGCAGGGCGAGCACCCCGAGCACGGCGCCCCTCGGCGTATCCTGATCCATCCTCCAGGCCGCGGAGCGGCGCCTCCGCAAGGCGTCCAGCACAAGCCCGGCGACAAAGGCCCGGTCTCCGGAGCCGGCGTAGCGGGCGCCATCGCTCCAGGCCTTCAGGGCCAGCCGCGCCGGACGGCGGGCCGTCTCGATCTCGGTCAGGACGCGGATGGCCGCCTCGATGCGGCCGCCGTCACGCAAGGAAGAGCGCCGCCACCACCATGCCCAGGCCCACGACCGAGAGCGTCCAGACCAGGCTGCGGACCATGTAGGTCCCGGACGCATACATCGGTGCATAGACGGCCCGACAGGCCACATAGAGCGCGGCGCCCCAGAGGCTGAGGGTCCCGGATTTCCCTGCAATCACCACCGCCAGGACGGCTGCAGCGAACAGGGGGAAGGTCTCCATGTAGTTCCGGAAGGCCCGGTCAAGCCGGGCCGCGACGCCGGAAAGCGGCATAGGTTCGTCCCGCGCGCCGGCGGCCCACTTCAGATCCTGCTGGCGTCGGGCGGCGGCGGCGGCCCAGATCAGTTGCACCAGGCCGACAATGACAGCGGCGCCGAGAAGAAGGAGTTCGGGTTCTGCGATCATGTCAGACGGGGCTCGTATAGTTGGGGGCTTCACGGGTCATCATGACGTCGTGCACGTGGCTCTCGCGAAGGCCGGCGCCGGTGATCCTCACGAAACGGGCCTGGGTCTGGAAGGACGGGATGTCGGCGGCGCCGACATAGCCCATGGCGGCCCGGAGCCCGCCCACCATCTGGTGGAGGACGGCGCCGATCGGCCCCTTGTAGGCCACCTGGCCCTCGATGCCCTCAGGCACCAGCTTCAGGGCCGAGACCTCCTTCTGGAAGTAGCGGTCGGCCGAGCCGTTCGCCATGGCCCCCAGGGAGCCCATGCCGCGGTAGGCCTTGTAGGACCGCCCCTGGTACAGGAAGACCTCGCCCGGCGCCTCGTCGGTGCCGGCGAAGGCCGAGCCCATCATGGCCGCCTGCGCGCCCATGGCCAGGGCCTTGGCGAAGTCGCCCGAGTACTTGATGCCGCCGTCGGCGATCACCGGCACTTCCGTATCTCTCGCGGCCCGGGCCGCGTCGGCGATGGCGGTCAGTTGCGGAACGCCCACCCCCGCCACGATCCGCGTGGTGCAGATGGAGCCGGGACCGATCCCCACCTTCACGGCGTCCGCTCCGGCGTCGATGAGGGCGCGGGTCCCGTCGTAGGTGGCGACGTTGCCGGCGACGATCTGCACCCGGTTGGCCTCGCGGCGTAGACGCGAGACCGCCCGGATGACGTCGGCGTTGTGGCCATGGGCGGTGTCGATGACCACCACGTCCACCCCGGCCTCGACCAGGGCCATGGACCGCTCAAAGCCGCTGTCGCCGACCGTGGAAGCGGCGCCGACCAGCAGGCGGCCCTGGGCGTCCTTGGCTGCAAGGGGATGAGCCTGGGCCTTTTCCATGTCCTTGACGGTGATCAGGCCGACCGCGCGGTTGTCATCGTCCACGACGATGAGGCGCTCGATCTTATGACGACGGAGAAGATTGCGCGCCTCTTCCTGGGTGCAACCCTCGCGCACCGTGATGAGGTTCTCGGAGGTCATCAGGGCCCGCGCCGGAACGCCATCACCGTTCTCGAAGCGCATATCGCGGTTGGTCAGCATGCCCACCAACCTTCCCGTGCCGGGCTCGACGACAGGGAAGCCGGATATCCGCCGCCGGGCCTTGATATCGCGGATCTCACGCAGGGTGGTGTCCGGATGGATGGTCATGGGATTGATGACCATGCCGCTCTCGTAGCGCTTGACCTCACGGACCTGGTCGGCCTGCTCGTCCACGGTGAGGTTCCGGTGCAGGATACCCATGCCCCCCGCCTGAGCCATGGCGATGGCCAGCCGG
>JBJTFE010000012.1:0-5751 GCA_046093265.1 Phenylobacterium sp.
GGCGTCGGCGCCTTCGCCGCCTGCATGGGGGCCCTGGAGGCCCGTCCCGGCCTGCGCGAGGCCCTGGACGAGGCGGTCAGGGTCCGCGGGCGCGCGGGTCGATCTCCACCGCCTCGCGGAGGGCCCGGCCCAAGGCCTTGAATCCGCTCTCGGCGATGTGGTGCGAATTGGCGCCGTAGAAGGTCTCAAGGTGCACGCAGGCGCCGGCGTTCGACGCAAACGCATGGTGGAACTCCTTGAAGAGCTCGGTGTCCATGTCCCCGACCTTGGGCGTCGGGAAGGACGTCCTCCACACCAGGTAGGGCCGGTTGGAAAGGTCAATGGCGCAGCGCGTCAGGGTCTCGTCCATGGGGATGACCGCAAGGCCGAAACGCCGGATGCCCCGGAAGTCGCCCAGGGCCTGGCGGACGGCCTGTCCCAGCACGATGCCGACGTCTTCGACCGTGTGGTGGAAATCGATGTGCAGGTCGCCCTTGGCCTGGATGTCGAGGTCCAGCGACCCGTGCCTGCCCAGGGAGTCCAGCATGTGATCCAGGAAACCGATCCCGGTGTCGATCCGGGTCTGGCCCGAACCGTCCAGATCGACCCCTAAGGAGATCTTCGTCTCCCGGGTCTCGCGAACCACTTCGCCGATACGCGCCATGGCCTAGAGTCCTTCCCGGGCCGTCAGGTCGCGCAGGGAGACCTGCGGCCGCGGCCCATAGTGAGAGATCACCTCAGCCGCCGCCAGGGACCCCAGACGTCCGCAGACCTCCAGCGAAAGGCCCCGGGCGAGGCCGTACATCACACCGGCTGCGTATTGGTCGCCAGCGCCGGTCGTGTCCACGACTTTTTCCACAGGCGCGGCGGGAATCGAGACCGTCCCGCCATCCGCCAGGAGCAGGGAGCCCTTCTCGCTGCGGGTGACGGCCGCCAGGCGCGTGCGCTGGCGCAGACCATCCAGCGCCACCGCCAGGTCGTCGGTTTCGAAGAGGGCGAGGGCTTCGGCCTCGTTGGCGAAGAGGAGATCGACCTGCGACGAGATGAAGCCGAGGAGGGCCGCCCGGTGCCGGTCGACGACGAAGCCGTCGGACAGGGTCAGGGCGATCATCCGTCCGGAGGCCCTGGCCAGACCGGCGGCCTTGGCGAAGGCGCGCCGGGCGGACTCGGCGTCGAACAGGTAGCCTTCCAGATAAACGATGCTCGCCTGCTCGATGACCGCGGGGTCGATGTCGTCGTCGGTGAACTCGACCGAGGCGCCCAGAAAGGTGCACATGGTGCGTTGACCGTCCGGGGTGACATTGACCAGGCAGCGGGCGGTCGCCGGCCCGCCGCGCAGGGGCCGGCTCGGGAAGTGGGCGCCGATGGCGCGCAGGTCGTGGGCGAAAACCTCGCCCAGCTGGTCATCCGCCACCTTACCGAGGAAGGCTGTGCGGGCCCCCAGGCTGGCCAGGCCCGCCACCGTGTTGGCCGCCGATCCGCCGGACGTCTCCACCCCCGGCGCCATCCGGGCGTAGAGCTCGCGCCCCCGCGCCTCGTCCACCAGGGCCATGGCGCCCCGGGTCAGGCCCTCGGCGGCGATAAACGCCTCGCTCGCCGGGGCGATGACGTCGACGATGGCGTTTCCGATGGCGGCGACGTCGAAGAGTTCGGTCATGGGGCCTCCCTGGGCCTGGCCAAGCGCGGTCCTGCTACAGGCAAAGCCGGTCTGGAGCAATGCGCACGCCCATGGCATCAGGATGCATGACCCGCCTCCTCGCCCGGCTCGCCGCCCTCCTCCTCGCCCTGACTTCCAGCGCCGCCGCCGCAGGGGACTGGCGGCCCCTGGCCGACGACCGCCTTCTGGTCATCGATACAAGCCGGGGCCGGATGGTGGTCCTCCTGCAGCCGGAGTTCGCGCCTCGCGCCGTCGAGCGGATTCTGCGGCTCTCCCGGGAGGGCGTGTACGATGGGCTCCTCTTTCACCGGGTGATTCCGGGCTTCGTGGTCCAGACAGGAAACCCCGACAACCGTGACGGCGGAGCCTCGTCTCTTCCGGACCTCGATCCGGAGTTCATCTTCCGCGTTCCGGCGGACAGCTTTGTTACTGTCCGCCGGTCCGCCGAGGGCGTTGAGGGCTTCCTGGGGGTCAGCCCGGTGGTCCTGGACGGAAAGGGGCGCGCCTGGGGCGCCTATTGCGCCGGCGCGGCGGGCATGGGCCGCCAGGAAGGCGTCCGCACCGCCAACTCCGAGATCTTCTTCATGCTGGCGCCCGCCCGTCGGCTGGACCACGACTACACCGTCTGGGGACAGGTGGTTGAGGGGATGGACGTCCTGGCCGCCATCGCTCCAGGGGAACCGCCGGCGGCGCCCGACCGCATGATCCGGGTGCGGCCAGCCATCGACCTGCCTGCGGCCGAGCGCCCGAAGCTGGAAGTGATGGAGCCCGCCGGCCCGGCCTTCTCCCGGCGGATCGCCGAGGCGCGCCGGACGAGGGGCGCCGACCTGGGGCTCTGCGACCTTTCGGTTCCCGTGCGTCGCCGCAACGGACCCTAGATTTCCCGTCCCCGCGACGGGCAAAGGTCCGCCACCGGACACGCGCCGCACTTGGGTCGCCGGGCAAGGCAGACATACCGGCCATGCAGGATGAGCCAGTGGTGCGCCCGGGTCCGCCAGGGGTCCGGGATGGCGGCCATCAGCTCGTGCTCGACCTGGTCGGGCGTCTTGCCCCGGGCGAGCCCCAGGCGGTGGGCGACCCGGAAGACATGGGTGTCGACCGCGACGGCGGGCTCGACGCCCAGCTCATTGAGCACCACGCTCGCGGTCTTCCGGCCAACGCCCGGGAGGGCCTGAAGGGCCTCCCGCTCGAGGGGAACCTCGCCCCCGTGCTGCTCGACCAGGATGCGCGCCGCCGCCACCAGGTTCTTCGCCTTGGTCCGGAACAGGCCGATGGAGGCGATGTAGGGGATGATCCCCTCCTCTCCGAGGGCCAGCATCTTCGCGGGCGTATCGGCGACGGCGAACAACCTGGCCGTGGCCTTGTTCACCGAGACGTCCGTGGCCTGGGCGGAGAGGGCGACCGCGGCGAGCAGGGTGTAGGGCGAGGTGTAGCTGAGCTCGGTCCGGGGGTCGGACTCCGCCGCCTCGAACCGTTCAAAGAGGGCCTGAATCCGGGCGCGCTCCACCGGGGATCTCCGGGGCGCGGCGCGTCGCTTTGCGGGAGGTTCAGCCATTCCGGATCATCTCCCTCCCCTGCGGTGACGACAAGGCCTTGCATATTGCTTAGACCTAAGCTAGTTGGTTTAGATCTAAGCAAGAGGTTCCGCCATGCCCACCCGTCGCCACATCCTCGAGGTGCTCTCCGCGGCGCCGCTGATGGCCACCGCCGGATGCGTCGCCGCTGCTCCGGGGCCCGACCCCTTCGCCGCCTGGAGAAATCCGGGGGAGGGAGAGACCGATCCCAGGCGCTTCGTCCTGGCGCACGGCCTGCTGGCTCCGAACCCGCACAATCGCCAGGCCTGGCTGATCCGGCTTGAGGGGTCGGACGCGATGAGCCTCTTCATCGACCGCACCCGCACGCTTCCGCAGACCGACCCCTCTGGTCGCCAGGTCGTCCTGGGTTGCGGCGCCTTTCTGGAGCTCGTCGCCCAGTCCGCCCCGCGGATCGGCCGGATTGCGGAGATCCAGGTCTGGCCGGAGGGCGCCCCGGAGGGCGCCCTGGACGATCGGCCCTTCGCCCGCGTCACCCTGAGGCAGGACGCCGGCGTCGCCCCCGGACCCCTGTTCGCACAGATCGCCAGGCGGCGGACTGAGAAGGCGCCTTTCGTTCCTACGCCCCCGACGGATGCGGCGGTCGCCGCGGTTCTGCAGGCCGCCCAGGCGCCCGGCGTGATCCCCGGCGAAACCCGGGAGGCCGGCCTGCGGCGCAGCCTCATCGACGTCTGCTGGGAAGGTTGGGGGATAGAGACCGGGACCAAGCGCACGCACATGGAGTCCGTCAACCTGACCCGGATCGGCAAGGCGGAAGTGGCCCGCAACCCCGACGGCATCGATCTGTCCGGCGGCATGATCGACGTCATGGCCGGCCTCGGCATGCTGACGCGCGAAGCCCTGGCCGACCCCACGTCCAGCGCCAGCAAGACCGGCGAAGACATGTTCCGGAAGATGATCGATGCAACTCCGGCCTTTTTCTGGATCCGCTCGGAGACGGCCGACCGGGTGGCCCAGCTCGCCTCAGGGCGCGCCTATGTCCGGGCCCAGCTCGCCGCCGGGGTTCAGGGGCTCGCCATGCACCCCTGGAGCCTGGCCCTCCAGGAGTATCCGGAAATGGCCGGGCCCTATGCAAAGGTCCAGTCCCTGCTCGGCGCCCGCCCGGATGCGCCCGTCCAGATGCTGGTCCGGCTTGGCGCCGTGCCCGCTCCGGGCGACCCGGCGCCAAGGCGCAGGCTTGACGATCTGATCCGCGTATGACGACACCGGAGGCATGAGCGAACGCATCCCGGACTTGAACGCCTTCTTCACCGACATCGCGATCATAGACCAGCTGATCGACGCCCTGTTTCTCCGAAGGCTGCCGCGCGGCCTGTCCCTCGCCGGCTTCGGCGTTCTGAATCACATGATCCGGATGGGTCAGGAAACCGCCTCCCCGGCCGCCCTGGCCCGGGCCCTCCAGGTCACGCGCGGCGCGGTCACCGGCGTGCTTCGCAAGCTCTCCACGGAAGGCTTCATCACCCTGGAGCCGGATCCTAAGGATGGCCGGGGCAAGAAGGTCAGGATCACCCCCGCCGGATTCGCTGCGCGGGAAGCCGCCCTCCAAGCGATGGCGCCTCTGTCCGACCGCTTCGCACGCGACCTGGACCTTAACGCTATCGGCCGGATACAGCCCGACCTGCGAAAGATCCGCGAGTACCTCGACAACAATCGGGACCCCTAGCGTCTTGCCCGTTGCCGCACCCTGACATTGGGTCTAACAGCGTCAGGCGTCCTGTCGGCGACGCCTCTGAGCTCACCAGGTTGACCACCCCCTCCCGGCATCCGGTCGCCTTCGACTTCTTCCTCGAAGTCGCCGTCATCGATCAGCTCGCCCGCACCGAGATGGAGCGCGTCCTGCCGGAAGGCCTGACGATGGCCAGTTTCACCCTGCTCAATCACCTTGCGCACAAGGGCGGCTCGGATTCGCCGGCCCGGCTGGCCAGCGCACTGCAGGTCACGAAGGGCGCCGTCACCGCCCTGCTCAAGCGTCTCGAGGCGCGCAGATTCATCGCCCTGTCGCCGCATCCGTTGGATGGCCGCGGCAAGGTCGTCACATTGACCGACGAGGGACGCCTGAGGCGGGATCAGGCCGTCGCGGCCCTCGACCCGCTTCTGGAGACGTTCCTGAAGGCGTTTCCGGAGCCGGAACTCGCCGCCGCCCTCCCGCTGTTCCGGAAAGTCCGGCTCTACCTGAACCGCCGCCGGGCGGAGGTCTGAGGGCCTTCCCTGTCCGATACCCGGTTCTCACTGACCGGAACATGATCTAGACGAAGGAGAGCCGTCGGTTCAGGGCCTGCGAAATGACTGATCTTGAGATCCTCAATGTCGAGATTCGACCGCACCGGTCCCTCTCTGACCGGGGCTTCATCATTCTCATTTCGATCATCACCGCGATCAACTGCGTCACGGCTGCAGTCTTTCTGTCGATGGGCGCGGCGCTGGTGCCGATCTTCCTGGGCCTGGACGTCCTGGCCGTGGTGGTCGCCTTCACCGTCAGCTTCGCCTCGGCCCGACGGATCGAGCGGGTGGTCGTCACGGAGA
>JBJTFE010000013.1:0-10666 GCA_046093265.1 Phenylobacterium sp.
CCCCCCCCCCACGGCGATACGCGCGGCCCCCCCCCTGGGTGGGGGAGAAATTAGGCCCCTGTACTTCCGCAACATCTTGAGGGGTTGTTGGACCGCCCAGCGGCCGGGCGGGGGCTGAGGGCAGGGCCTGTCTGGGCGAGGCGGCGGTTGAAGCGCTGGCCCCAGGATCCGGATGCGCCGGGCGCAGATCCGTCCTAATCTGCGCCGAACCGCACTTCCCCGAGGTCCGCCATGCCCCTCCGTCGACAGCCTCCCATACTCACGACCCTTCAGGAGACGTCCCACCCCTACATGACCGGAGCCTGGACCCCGCTCCACGAGGAGGTCGACCTTCCGGATCCGGAGGTTCTGGAGGGGCGGATTCCCGACGATATCGAAGGGATCTACCTGCGCAATACCGAGAACCCGGTCCATCAGCCCCTGGGCCGCTATCATCCCTTCGATGGCGACGGGATGATCCACCGGATGATCTTCCGCGGCGGGCGGGCCAGCTACGCCAACCGGTTCGTCCGCACCCGAGGTTTCAGGGCCGAGCAGGAGGCCGGAGGCGCCCTCTGGGGGGGCCTTGCCGATCCCGTCCAGCTGGCGAAGCGGCCGGGCTTCGGCGCCCATGGCGCCCTGAAGGACTCCTCCTCCACCGACATCGTGGTCCACGCCGGGACCGCCTTGTCGACCTTCTACCAGTGCGGGGAGGGCTATCGGCTCGACCCGGTGACCCTCGAGACCCTCGGCGTCGAGGGCTGGACCCCCATCGACGGGATTTCGGCCCACCCCAAGGTGGACGAGCGCACCGGCGAGCTGATGTTCTTCAACTATTCGAAGCGCGCCCCCTTCATGCACTACGGTCTGGTGGGGCCGGACAACCGCCTGAAGGTGCTTCAGCCCATCGACCTGCCGGGACCGCGCCTGCCGCACGACATGGCCTTTACCGAGCGCTTCGTCATCCTGAACGACCTGCCGGTCTTCTGGGACGCCGATCTTCTGGCTCGGGACATCCACGCCGTCCGGCTTCACGAGGGCCTGCCCAGCCGCTTCGCCATTCTTCCGAGGGCTGGGGGAGAGCCGCGCTGGTTCGAAGCTGCGCCGACCTACGTCCTGCACTGGCTCAACGCCTATGAGGACGGCGACGAGGTGGTCCTGGACGGGTACTTCCAGGACGAGCCCATGCCCCCGCCGAGGTCCGACGCCCCTGCGGGCTTTGGCCACATGATGGCCTATCTGGACGAGATGAGCTTCCGTCCGCACCTGCACCGCTGGCGTTTCAACCTTCGCGACGGCTCCACCCGGGAGGAGCCACTGGACCCCCGCATCATGGAGTTCGGCATGATCAACGGCCGGCATGCCGGCCGCCCGTATCGCTACGCCTACTCGACCCTTCCTGAACCGGGCTGGTTCCTGTTCAACGGCTTCGTCAAGTCCGACCTTGAGACCGGCGCCACAACGGAATACCGGCTGCCCCCCGGGGTCTTCGCGAGCGAGGCGCCCTTCGCGCCGCGGCGCAACGCCACCCGGGAGGACGATGGATACCTGGTGAGCTTCCTGATCGACGAGAACCGTCAGGCGTCTGAATGCATCCTGCTCGACGCCCGGCGCATCGAGGACGGCCCGGTGTGCCGGATCGCCCTGCCGCACAAGATCTCGAGCGGGACCCACGCCGTCTGGGCGGGGCCGGAGTTGATCCCGGGCTTCAGCTCCCGCGCTTCGGCGGCATGGGAATGAAGCCGGACGTCCGGGCCACATACGCCTCGTAGTCGGGCCGCTTGCGGCGCAGGGAGCCCTCGGTGGTGGGCACACCGCTGACGCGGGTCAGCAGGAAGGTCAGCAGGATGGGCCCGACGATCGTCAGGGCGCCCGGCAGGCCGGTCTCGGCGGCGACCAGGTAAATGCCCCACCAGGCGCAGGCGTCGCCGAAGTAGTTGGGGTGGCGGGTGTAGCGCCACAGACCCGTATCCAGCACCTTGCCGGCCTTCGTGGGGTCGGCCTTGAAGCGCTCCAGCTGAGCGTCGCCGATCGTTTCGAAGACAATGCCGAAGATCGCTACGGCGACGCCGGCCCAGGCCAGGGGCCCGAGGGCGGCGGAGGGGGCAAGCTGTCCCACCTGTACCGGAAGGCAGACGATGAACTGCAGGAGGGCCTGCAAGGAGAAGACGTAGATCAGGCTCGCCTTGGCGAAGCTCCATCCCTTCGTCTCCTTGGCGTCCGCCATCATCCGGGAATAGCGGCGATCCGGACCCTCCCGCCGCCAACGACGGATGAGGTGGTAGCCCAGCCGCAGGCCCCAGGCCGCGCCCAGCAGGGTCAGGGCGAGGGCGTGCGGCCCGCGTTCGGACTGGATGAAGGTCAGGACAGCGATGAGCGCCATGCCTGCGCCCCACCAGCTGTCGATGAAGCTGGGGTCCTGCTTGGCGACGGCGTAGCGCCAGAGGCCCAGGAAGACGGCGGCCGAGATCACCGCATTCACCGCCAGAACCGTTGCAATGTCCATCTTCATCTCCGAGCGCCCGTCGCCAGCGCGCAGAAGACGGGCCGTTGGGGCGTCTGTCAATGCACAGCCCCGCTGCAGTCCCCCTCCGGCCCGGGGCTTGCGCCCCGGTCCAACTCCCCCTCAAGAGGTGGAGGAATTACAGTCCCTTGATTGCTCCCCCTGACAGGGGGAGCTCCCCGCGAAGCGGGGTGAGGGGGCCTGCAGAGGTCCGGCTGTATCCTTGCCTTCCCCAGCGCTGCGCGAGGGGCTGGGAGGGCGCGGAGGAGCATGCTACCGCGCCGAGACGCCGACGTCGGGAGAGATGAGCCATGTCCGGGAACCTCTACAGCCTTCTCGCCTCCGGATTCCCCGGAGACCGCACCCGCCACGCCTTCCGGCAGCCGGGTGCGCCGGCGGTGTCGTATGGCGAGCTTGAGATCCTTACGGCCCGGGCGGCGGCGGGCCTCAGGGCGCGGGGCGTCGCCCCTGGCGACCGGGTGGCCCTGCAGGTCGAGAAGTCCATCGAGGCGGTGGTGATCTACCTCGCCACCCTGCGCATCGGAGCGGTCTTCCTGCCCCTCAACGCCGCCTACACGCCGTCGGAGGTCGAGTACTTCCTCAAGGACGCCGAGCCCGCGATCTTCATCCAGGACGCCCAGGCCTTCATGGCCGAGGCCGGCCAGCTGGAGCCGGATCCCGCAATCGAGCCCCGCAGCGCCGATGAGCTGGCCTCGATCATCTACACCAGCGGCACAACGGGCCGGTCGAAGGGCGCCATGCTGACCCACGGCGCCCTGGCCGCCAACGCCCTGGCCCTGCATGAGGCCTGGGGGTTCACGCCGGACGATGTCCTGCTCCACGCCCTGCCGATCTTTCACGTCCACGGCCTGTTCGTCGCCCTGCACTGCGCCTTCCTGTCCGGCTGTCCCATGGTCTGGCTGAACCGCTTCGAGGAGTCGGCGGTGCTTGAGGGCTTGGCCGGCGCCACCGTCATGATGGGCGTTCCGACCTTCTACACCCGCCTGCTGGCCCATCCCGGCCTGACCCGCGAGGCCACGGCCCACATGCGGCTCTTCATCAGCGGCTCGGCGCCGCTCCTGGAGAGCGCCTTCGCCGCCTTCGAGGCGCGGACCGGCCACCGGATCCTGGAGCGCTATGGCATGAGCGAGGCGGTGATCATCACCTCCAATCCCCTGGAGGGAGAGCGCAAGCCCGGCTCCGTCGGCTATCCCCTGCCGGGGGTCGACCTGCGCATCGGGGGCGGAGAGGAAACCGGCGTCATCGAGATCCGCGGGCCCAGCGTCTTCTCGGGTTACTGGCGGATGCCGGAGAAGACCGCGGAGGAGTTCACCGCCGACGGCTTCTTCATCACCGGCGATGAGGGTCGTCGGGATGCCGACGGCCGCCTCTGGATCTCCGGCCGGGCCAAGGATCTGATCATCTCGGGGGGCTACAACGTCTATCCCAAGGAGGTTGAACTGATCCTCGACGAGCTGCCCGGCGTGCGGGAAAGCGCCGTGATCGGCGTCCCCCATCCGGATTTCGGCGAGGGTGTCGTCGCCGTCGTCGAGGGGCAGGGCGAGGAGGCCGCCCTGATCGGCGTCCTTCGCGGCCGGCTGGCGGGATACAAGACCCCCAAGCGCCTGGTTTTCGTTGAAACCCTTCCCCGAAACGCTATGGGCAAGGTCCAGAAGGCGCTGCTCCGGCAGACCTACAGCGGGCTCTTTTCCTGATCACAAGCCGGTGAAGCGTCGCTTTGACGGGTTCACCTGACCGTCACTTCAGATTAATTTCCGTTCACCTTAGCTGGAGGCAGAGCATGGGCGGAGACTTTCTGGCCCTGACCGTTCAGGTGGTGGGGGGCGTCGTCGGCGGGTGCATGGTGTCTCACCTGCTGCGCGCGTCGGATATGGGTCCCCTCGGACATGCGCTTCTCGGCGCTCTCGGCGGAGCCGTCGGCGCCGGAATGGTGGCTTCGGCGTCGCCGGGTCTCGTAAGTCTCCCCGGTCTTTCCGGGCTTCTCGTCGCCGGCGCCCTGGCGGGCGGTCTTTCCACCTTCCTGGGCGGCCTCGCCGTCAGCGCCCTGCGTCGCAGGACCTGAGCCGGGGTTCCGGTCCCCGGCTTCAGGCTTGCCTCTTCAGTCGTTCCCGTAGCTCACCGCCATGCCGGCGCGCACATCCTGCTGCACGCCGTACTGGGGAAAGGGATAGCGGAAGCCGTTGCGCGCCAGTGCCTTCATGCCGGCCAGGGCCTTGAAGAGGTGTTCCGGCGGAGTCGCCATCAGCATTTCGTCGTCCAGCACCCCGCCGTAACGGCGCTCCGCGAAGCAGGGGATGGACAGGCTCGGCGTCCGCGTCGTCAGGGCCCGGCCCCAGGAGTCGGCGCAGGCGGATTCGCCCACCACGCCCCAGTCGAACTTCTTGTAGCCGGACCACTGCAGACCGTTGATGAAGTACATCATCGCTCCCGGGGTGGCGTAGAAGAGGGCGATGTCGGGTTCGCCCAGCCGTCCGCTGGCCAGGGGCGAGACCGCCAGGGCCTCGAACTGGCCGTCGGGCACGCAGTGCATGGCCGCCTGGTGCGCCGCAGCGCCAGCCTCGTCCTCGAACCAGACCCCCTTCATGTGCCTGCCGGAACGCCATTCATCCGTCTTGGCGCCCCCCAGGCCCACAACCGCGCGGCACTGGGCGCCCACCAGGTCGTCGGCGGTGACGCCCACGGTCCAGCCCAGGCGCGAGGCCTGGCCCACCACCTGGTCCAGGGTATGGACGGCGCTGGGCCGCCGGATCCGGGGGATGGCCTCCATGTCCTCCCGCTGCTCGAACATCTTCATGGCGAAGGGAATGGAGCGCAGGCGCAGGGTCTGCTCGAGCTCCGCCGACAGGGCGGCCCAGTCGGTCGGCTCTGCGGGGGCGTCAGTCATGTCAGATCTCCTCGCGGCGTCGTCTTCGCATCCTTCACCGACCGGGCCCCGGAGGGAAGGGGGAGCGGGAGGGGTCCGGGTTCGTCCGGGATTGTCCGTCCGGCGTCCGGGGGCCTACCTTGCACCTGTCAGGGGGCCGGGAGCGCGCCGCCCGCCCCTCGGAGTCCGGTTCATGAAGCGTATCGTCGCCTTCTCCGCCCTGGCCCTCGCCCTGGGCCTGACGGTCGCGGCGTCGGCCGCTCCGCCCCCCGACCTGGCGCTGTCAGCGGAGGACCGGGCCGCCCTGGTCGCCGCCTTCGCCCCGGCGGGCCGCTCCGCCCCGGCGGAGGCGGAGAGCGACGCCGGCCTCTGGTCAGCGGTGGAGGACCTGGCGCGAACCGAGCTCGGCCAGCGTCTGCGGCCTTCGGAGATCGACCCGCTTTGGGCCGAAGCCGCCCCGGTGCGGTCGATCGGGACGGAAATGGTCGCCGCCTGGTCGTCCGGGCGACTGGCGGAGTGGGCGGCGAACCTTTCCCCCCGTGCGCCGGCCTACGCCGCCCTCATGAGCGCCCGGCTCCGCTATGCCGGCATCGTCCAGCGCGGTGGCTGGGCTCCTCTGCCGGACGGCCTTCGCCTGCGTCCCGGCGACGTCGGGGACCCGGTCCTGGCCCTGCGCCAACGGCTGGAGATCGAGGGCGATGCACCCCCTCCGGCCGAGCGGCCCGAGAGATTCGACAGGCCCCTGAAACAGGCCCTGGCCGGCTGGCAGGCCCGAAACGGGCTCTCTGCGGACGGTGTTCTCGGTCCCGTCACTCTGGCGCGGCTGAACGTGCCGGCCGCCGAGCGCCTGGGTCAGATCGAAGCCAACCTGGAGCGCTGGCGCTGGCTGCCCCGGCCCCTGCCTCAGGACCGGCTGGAGATCGACACCGGTGGGGCGAACGGCGTCCTCTATCGGGCTGGCCAGCCGGTTCACGCCTTCCGGGTGATCGTCGGTTCGGTGCGCGACCCGACGCCGCTGTTCACCTCGCAGGTCCACAGCCTCGTCCTCAACCCCCCCTGGAACGTTCCGGAGCGCATCGCCCGGGAGGAGCTCCTGCCCCGTGAGGCGTCTGAGCCCGGCTATCTGGCGCGCAACGGATTCATCCAGCTCGAGGGCCGGCTCCAGCAGACGCCCGGGCCGATGAGCGCCCTCGGTCAGGTGAAGTTCGATCTCAACAGCCCGTTCGGCGTCTACCTGCATGACACCCCCGGCCGGGCCGCCTTCCGTCTGTCGGAGCGACACCTGAGCCATGGCTGCATGCGGGTGGACAAGCCCCTGGTCCTGGCCGATCTTCTGCTTGCGCCCCGGGGGCGGGACGGGGCGCCTCTGAGAGCCGACCTCGCCACGGGCCAGACCCTCCGGGTCGCCCTGGCCCGCCCTGTGGCCCTGGTGGTGACGCACTGGACCGTCCGCGTCGAACCGGACGGCCAGGTGGGTTTCCTGGATGACGTCTACGGCTGGGATGCGCGGCTTGCCTTGGCCCTGTCAGGAATGTGATCCGCTTCAGGGTTGTCAGCCGGCGACGGGGCGGGCAGACAAGCGTCGGGGCGCAGAGGAGACCTGTCCATGATCGGACGTCGCAGACTGCTGGCCGGAGCCCTGGGGCTCGCCGCACCCTCCCTCATCGCCGGGGGCGCCTCGGCCGCTGCGCCCCGTCGGCTCTCCTTGCTGAACCTGCACACGGGCGAGCGGCTCTCGGCCACCTATTTTGAGGCCGGCCGCTATCTTCCCGACGCCCTGTCGGCCCTCAATCACGTTCTCAGGGATCATCGCACCGGGGAGGCGTACGCCATGTCGCCGGGCCTGCTCGACCTGGTGGCCGTGCTCGCCGGGCGGTTCGGAGCCTCCGACGCCATCCAGGTCATCTCGGGGTACCGCTCGCCGGCCTCGAACGCCGCCCTTCACGCCCGCTCCGGCGGCGTGGCGACTCGAAGCCTCCACATGCAGGGCATGGCGATGGACATCCGGATTCCCGGCGTCGCCCTGGCCAGTCTGCGCGACGCCGCCCTGGCGCTGGGCGGGGGAGGCGTGGGCTTCTATCCCGCCTCCGACTTCGTCCACGTGGACGTCGGCCGGGTCCGGCGCTGGTGACAGCCCGGTTCGGCGAGGCGGCCTGATCCGGGTCCGCAACCCCTTCCTGAACAGGACTTCCGCCCCGTGGGCATCGTGACGTCAGATCCGGACGCACACGGCGAAGGAACGCGAAAGAGAACATCTTGCGAACAGAGAACAAACCGGGTACCGCTATGGTCATCGGCGATGGCGTCGATGGGCGGCCCCTGGCCGCGGAATCATGGGATAAGGACCCAGGATCATGACCAATCAGGCGGCGTTGAGGCTCGTGGTGAAAGAAGACGGTGAGAAGCAGCGGGCCCTCGAGGCGGCGCTGAGCCAGATCGATCGGGCCTTCGGCAAGGGCGCCGTGATGAAGCTCGGCGACAAGGCGGCCATGGAGGTCGAGGCGGTCTCCACAGGCTCCCTCGGCCTGGACATCGCCCTGGGCATAGGCGGTCTGCCCAAGGGGCGGATCATCGAGATCTACGGCCCGGAAAGCTCGGGCAAGACCACCCTGGCCCTTCACGTGGTGGCCGAGGTCCAGAAGGCCGGCGGGGCCGCCGCCTTCGTCGACGCCGAGCACGCCCTCGACCCCGCCTACGCCCGCAAGCTGGGGGTCAACCTGGATGAGCTTCTGGTCGCCCAGCCGGACACCGGCGAGCAGGCCCTGGAGATCACCGACACCCTGGTGCGCTCCAACGCCATCGACGTGATCGTGATCGACTCGGTGGCGGCCCTGACGCCCCGGGCCGAGATCGAGGGCGAGATGGGCGACTCCCTTCCCGGCCTCCAGGCCCGGCTGATGAGCCAGGCCCTGCGCAAGCTCACGGCCTCGGTCTCCAAGGCCAAGACCATGATCATCTTCATCAACCAGATCCGGATGAAGATCGGCGTCATGTACGGCTCGCCCGAAACGACCACCGGCGGCAACGCCCTGAAGTTCTACGCCTCCGTCCGCCTCGACATCCGCCGCACCGGTTCGGTGAAGGCCCGGGACGAGATCATCGGCAACAACGTCCGCGTGAAGGTGGTCAAGAACAAGGTCGCCCCGCCGTTCCGCGAGGTCGAGTTCGACATCATGTACGGCGAGGGGATCTCCAAGCTGGGAGAGATCATCGACCTGGGCGTCAAGGCCGGGGTGATCGAGAAGTCCGGCTCCTGGTTCTCCTGGAACAGCCAGCGCATCGGCCAGGGCCGCGACAATGTCCGGGAATTCCTCAAGACGAACCCGGACATCTCCGCCCAGATCGAAGCCCAGGTCCGCGGCGCCCGTGAGGTGATCGAGGAAGAACTCCTGGTCGGCCCCACCGCCGAGGACGACGCCGAGTAATCCCTTTCCGAGAGCGGGGACCCGGCCTGAGGGCCGGGGTTCCCGCGCCGGCAGGGAGGGGAAGAGCGGCCTTGTGCTTGGCGCGGCCGTTTAACTCCCGTAAACCCTCTGGCTTCTGCGGTGCAGCAAGGCCCCGGCCCGCCGGGCCCTGCGCATCGTCCCGTCAGTCCAGAAGCCGCGCCATGCCCAGTCTGAACGAGATCCGCTCGACCTTCCTGAGCTACTTCCAGGCGAACGACCACCTGGTCATCCCCTCGGCGCCCCTGGTGCCGCAGAACGATCCGACCCTCCTGTTCGTCAACGCGGGCATGGTGCCGTTCAAGAACTACTTCACGGGCGCCGAGACCCCGCCGACCCTGCGTGCGGCCTCGTCGCAGAAGTCGGTGCGCGCCGGCGGCAAGCACAACGACCTGGACAATGTGGGCTACACGGCGCGCCACCACACCTTCTTCGAGATGCTGGGGAACTTCTCCTTCGGCGACTACTTCAAGGAAGGCGCCATCGAGCTCGCCTGGGGGCTGCTGACCCGGACCTTCGGCCTGCCGGCCGACAAGCTCTGCGTCACGGTCTACCACACGGACGACGAGGCGGCGGACCTGTGGAAGCGGATCGCCGGCCTGCCGGACCACAGGATCATCCGCATCGCCACCACCGACAACTTCTGGTCGATGGGCGACACTGGGCCGTGCGGGCCCTGTTCCGAGATCTTCTACGACCATGGCGAGCACATCCCCGGCGGCCCGCCCGGAAGCCCGGACGAGGACGGCGACCGGTTCGTCGAGATCTGGAACCTCGTCTTCATGCAGTTCGAGCAGTTCGCGGACGGAACGCGGACGCCCCTGCCCAAGCCCCAGATCGACACCGGCATGGGTCTGGAGCGGATCGCCGCCGTACTGCAGGGCGTGCACAACAACTATGACACCGACCTGTTCCGTACTCTGGTCGGGGCCTCGCAAGGCATCGTCGGCGCCGGGGGCGAGATCGCCTCGCACCGGGTGATCGCCGACCACCTGCGCTCGTCCAGCTTCCTGATCGCCGACGGCGTGTCGCCGTCGAACGAGGGCCGGGGATATGTCCTGCGCCGGATCCTGCGTCGGGCCATGCGCCACGCCCACCTGCTGGGCGCGCAGGGCGTCCTGGGTCAGGTCGAGGGGAAAGCCGTAGGTGTCGTAGAGCCGGAAGGCCACCTCGCCGGGCAGGCGGTCGCCCTCGCCCAGTCCGGTGGTCGCCTCCTCCAGTAGGGCCATGCCCCGGCCGAGGGTGCGACGGAAGCGCTCCTCTTCCTGGCGCAGGGTCTCGACGATCATGGGCTGGGCCCGGCGCAGCTCGGGATAGGCCTCGCCCATCCCCGAAATCAGGGTGGGCGCCAGCTGGTGCATCAGGGGCTCCTGCGCGCCCAGAAGGTGGGCGTGGCGCATGGCCCGACGCAGGATCCGGCGCAGGACATATCCCCGGCCCACCTTCGACGGCGACACGCCGTCGGCGATCAGGAAGCTGGACGAGCGCAGGTGGTCGGCGATCACCCTGTGCGAGGCGATCTCGCCTCCGGCGCCGACGATGCCTTGCGAGGCCCCGACCAGGGTGCGGAAGAGGTCGGTGTCATAGTTGTTGTGCACGCCCTGCAGCACGGCGGCGATCCGCTCCAGACCCATGCCGGTGTCGATCTGGGGCTTCGGCAGGGGCGTCCGCGTTCCGTCCGCGAACTGCTCGAACTGCATGAAGACGAGGTTCCAGATCTCGACGACCCGGTCGCCGTCCTCGTCCGGGCTTCCGGGCGGGCCGCCGGGGATGTGCTCGCCATGGTCGTAGAAGATCTCGGAACAGGGCCCGCACGGCCCAGTGTCGCCCATCGACCAGAAGTTGTCGGTGGTGGCG
>JBJTFE010000014.1:0-6139 GCA_046093265.1 Phenylobacterium sp.
GCGGGGTTTTCCTCCACCGCCGAGGCGGTCTCGGACCTGGGCGAGCGCCGGTCGGACGACCCTCTGTTCACGCCCTGGTTGTCGGGAGAGCGCACGCCGCACAACGATCCCTCCGCCAGCGGCGTCTTCGTCGGACTGACCCACGCCACGACCCGCGAGGCGCTGGTGCGGGCGGCTCTGGAGGGCGTCGCCTTCGCCCTGGCCGACGGGTTCGAGGCCCTGGGCTCGCCTCCGGTCGAGGCGCTGACCGTCGTCGGGGGTGGCGCCCGGATCACCGGGCTGGGCCCCCTGCTTGCGGCCGCCCTCGGCCGGCCTCTCGTCTACCGCGACGGAGGCGAGACGGCCGCGGCGCTCGGCGCCGCCCGCCTGGCCTGGATGGCGCTGGACGGAGAGGTTTCAGAGCCCCTGCGCCGCCCCGGGCCGGTCCTGCGCGAAATGACGCCGGACAAGGATCTGGCCGGTCGCCTGGCGCCCCGGCGCACCGTCTGGCGCCGTCTCCACCCCGCCCTTTCGCAGACTTTCCAGGAGCTCAGCCCATGACCACGATCTTTTCCGGGGTTCCGCCGATCCGGTTCGAGGGGCCGGACTCCGACAATCCCCTCGCCTACCGCTTCTACGACGCCGACAGAATCGTCGCCGGGCGTCCCATGAAGGACCACATGCGCTGGGCGGTCTGTTTCTGGCACTCCTTCTGCTTCACGGGCATGGATCCCTTCGGCTGGGCCACGCTTCCGAGGCCCTGGATGGCCGGGCCTGTTGATCTCGCCGCCGCCACGGAACGCCTGGACGCCGCGTTCGACTTTTTTCAGCGGCTGGGCGCGCCCTACTTCACCTTCCACGACCATGACGTGGCGCCGCACGCCACGACGCTCCGCGACCTCATCGACGGCATGGCGCGCATGGAGCCGCTCATGGCCGAGCGCATGCGGAAGACCGGGGTCGGCCTCCTGTGGGGCACGGCCAACCTGACGGCCCATCCGCGCTCCGCCGCCGGCGCCGCCACCAATCCGGATCCCGAGGTCTTCGCCTGCGCGGCCGCGCAGGTCCACGCCTGCCTGGAGACGACCCATCGCCTGGGCGGGGAGAACTATGTGCTCTGGGGCGGGCGCGAGGGCTATGACACCCTCCTCAACACCGACATGCGCCGCGAACTGGATCAGTACGGCCGGTTCCTGGCGATGATCGTCGAGCACAAGCACAAGATCGGTTTCAAGGGCGCGATCCTGGTCGAACCCAAGCCGCACGAGCCGGCCAAGCACATGTATGACCGGGACGCGGCGACCTGCGCCGCCTTCCTGCGACGGTACGGTCTCGAGGGCGAGGTGGCGCTCAACATCGAGGCCAATCACGCCACGCTGGCCGGCAACAGCTTCGAGCATGAGGTGGCCACCGCTATCGCCCACGGCGTCTTCGGTTCCATCGACCTCAACCGCGGGGACCCTCACAACGGCTGGGACACCGACCAGTTCGCCATGGATGTCGGTGAACTCACCCTGGTCTGGCGCCGCATCCTTGCGGCCGGCGGCCTGCGCACCGGCGGCTTCAACTTCGACGCCAAGATCCGCCGGCAGTCGGTCAGCGTCGAGGATCTCTTCCATGGGCATATCGGCAGCGTCGACGCCCTGGCCCGCGGCCTCCTCGCCGCCGCCGCCCTGGAAGCGGACGGAAAGCTCGACGCCTTTGTCAGCCAGCGATACGCCGGCTGGGAGGGCGCCGAGGGCAAGGCGATCCTGGCCGGTCAGGTCAGTCTGGCGGATGCAGCCCAGTCCGCCCTGACCCGGAACATCGAGCCCCAGCCAGTCTCGGGACGACAAGAGTTTCTTGAGAATTACGTCTCACGCTTCGCCTGACAACCTCGACAACCTCGACAACCCACAGGTAAACCCATGTCCGAACTCGCGCCGGAAAAGGGGCTCTCGCCCGAAGAGCAGGAGGCGCGCATCGACGCCATCCTGGCGGAAGCCACCCTGGCCGAGAAGGTGGCCATGATGGCGGGCCGCGGCTTCTTCGCCCAGTACGCCAAGAGCGGTAAACGCTGGGGCGGCAGTCCCTACCGGGCCGGCGGCGGGTGCGAGCGGCTCGGGGTTCCGCCCCTCTACTTCTCCGACGGACCGCGGGGCGTGGCCCGCGGCAACTCCACCTGCTTTCCCTGCTCCATGGCGCGGGGGGCGAGCTTCGACGTCGATCTGGAGCGTCGCATCGGCGAGGTCATGAGCATCGAGGCGCGCGCCCAGGGATGCACGCTCTCCGGCGCGGTCTGCATGAACCTCCTGCGCCACCCGGCCTGGGGGCGCGCCCAGGAGACCTATGGCGAGGATCCCCACCATCTCGGCGAGATGGGCGCCGCCCTCGCCGTCGGCCTGCAGACCCACAACGTCATCGCCTCGGCCAAGCACTACGCGCTGAACTCGATGGAGAATGTCCGCTTCACCGTCGATGTCCGCTGCGACGGCCGCACCATGCGCGAGGTCTATCTGCCCCACTTCAAGCGCGCGATCGACGCCGGCTGCGCCAGCGTGATGAGCGCCTATAACCAGTGGAACGGCGAGTACTGCGGCCAGCATCGCGAACTCCTGACCGACATCCTGCGCGGCGAATGGGGCTTCGACGGCTTCGTGCATTCCGACTGGGTCTACGGGTTGCGGAATGTCTACGCCGCGTCCGCAGGCCTCGACGTCGAGAATCCGGAACCGCTGATCTTCGGCGAGGGGCTTCAGGCCGCGGTCGAGGCGGGCCATGTCGAGCCCGGCGTCGTCGACACCGCGTGCCGCCGCATCCTGCGCACCCAGTATCGCTTCGCCTGCGCGGAAGACCCCCTTGAAGCCTACACGCCCGACCTGGTCGCGAGGCCTGGGCATGTGGCCGTCGCCCTGGAGGCGGCGCGCAAGTCGGCGGTCCTTCTGAAGAATGACGGCGTCCTGCCCTTCGATCCGGGCCGCGTGCGCAGGCTCGCCGTCCTTGGCCGTCTCGCCGACCTGGAGAACACCGGCGACTTCGGATCCTCCCGCGTCTTCCCCCCTTACGTGATCACTCCGGCGGAGGGTCTTCGCCGTCGTCTCGGCCAGGAGGCGGTGATCCTGGCGGACGAAAGCGATCTGCCTGCGGCGCGCAGGGCCTGCGCCGAAGCCGACGCCGTCGTGGTGGTCGTCGGTCGCACTCACGAGGACGAGGGAGAGTACATCCCGGGCGGGGGCATCGACCTTGGCCGAATTGACAGCCCGGCCCTCCAGGCGATCACGCGGGCCCAGTCGGCCGTGAACAACGGTCCGGACATCGGCGGGGATCGCCTCGATCTTGACCTCGGCGGCGACCAGATCGCGCTCATCCGGGAAGCGGCGGCCAGCAGGAAACCGGTGGTGGTCGTGATCGTCGCGGGGTCCGCCGTGATGGTCGAGGACTGGGTCGACGTCGCCCCGGCGATCCTCCAGACCTTCTACGCCGGCATGGAGGGCGGAACGGCCCTGGCGGACATCCTGTTCGGCGACGTCTCGCCCTCGGGGCGCCTGCCCTTCATCGTCGCACGGTCGATGGACGACTACCCCTTCTTCGACCGGACGGCCCGCCAGATCGATTACGGGCCCTTCCATGGATACACCCTGCTCGAGCGCAAGGGCGCTGCGCCCCGCTTCGGGTTCGGCCATGGCCTCAGCTATACCGAGTTCCGCTACCGGGCCCTCAAGCTGCGCCGACAGGCCGATGAAATCGAGGTCCAGGTCAGCGTGCGCAACGCAGGCGCCGTGACCGGGGATGAGACCGTCCTGGCCTTTGTCCGGCATCCACCGGGCGCCCTGGAAGGGCCGGACCGTCTCCTCCGCGCCTTCACCCGGGTGACCCTGGCCCCGGGCGAGCAAAAGACCCTCCAGCTGCACATCCCCCTCGATGCGCTCCGCCAGTGGGACCCGGCGACCCGGGAGTGGGTCTTCTTCCCCGGCCCCTACCAGGTCTGCCTCCAGACCCGCCAGGGCGAGCAGATCGAGCAAACCCTGGCGCTGGCCCCCGCCACCTGACCCTCGCCCCGCGTCAAGGGGAGCCGCGAGCAATCTCGTTCCTCCCCTTTTCAGGGGGAGGTGGCGCGCGTCAGCGCGACGGAGGGGGAGCTATCGCCATGGCGCGTGAACCGCGGCGCTTCCAGCCCCGGCCGATCTCAGGCTATAGGGTCGGCGCGTCGGCGGTTTCTCCGGAACCTCTCAAATGTCTGCGATCAGGCCAGCCCAGGCGGAAGCGCCGTTCATCCCCGCAGCCGTCATTCCGCCCCAGACAGATCCGCCATCCTGGTTGCTGGCGGCGCGCATGCCCTTCAATCAGATCGAAGGCTGGCCAAGAGCGGTGTTCGAAGCGGACGCTTACCGCGCGTTTCCGGGAACGCCCCTGTTCGTTGTGGAGCCACAGGCCATACGGACAGTCCTGCTGGATGCCGCACAAGACTTTCCGCAGGGTGAACTGCTCAAGCGCATGATGCGACCGGCCTGGGGAAGAGGTCTTTTCACGGCTGAGGATCGAGACTGGCGATGGCAACGGCGCGCGACGGCGCCCGCCTTTCGTCCGGCGGAGATGGCGGGGCTGGCCCCATTGGTCAGCGGCGTCGCCGACAGGACTGTCGAAGGCTGGACCGGGTCAGGACAGACGAACCTGATCGACATCCCTTCGGAGATGGCGAGGCTGACCTTCGAGGTCATCCTCGACGCAATGCTGTCCGGTGGTGAGGACTTCGACCGCGCCGCGATGCAGTCCCGGATCAAGTCCTTCATCGCGGACATCGGCAAGATGCGCGTCAGCTACTTCCTGGCGCCGGACTCTTACCATGCGTCGCGACCAGACGCCCGTTCCGCACACCGCCAGCCCCTGCTGGACGACATCAGACGCATGGTTTCCCGCCGCCGGAACTCTGACCGCCGCTCCGACCTGGTTGATCTCCTGCTCCAGGCTCGCGACCCGGAGACGGGCCAGGGGATGGATGACGATCTGCTCGCCAACAACTTGCTCGGGTTCATTGTAGCCGGCCACGAAACCACGGCGCTGGCCCTGACCTGGGCGCTCTACCTGATCGCCATGCATCCCCAGACCGCTGCACGAATCCGGGACGAGGTGACTAAGGTTGCGGGGACGAACGCGATCGACGCCACTCATGTCGATCGATTGGTGTTTACCCGCCAGGTTCTCAGCGAGACCATGCGGCTCTATCCCCCGGCGTTCCAGGTCACCCGGGTGAGCCGAAAGCGAACGGAGCTGGCGGGATTTCCGGTACAAACCGGATCTCGCGTCATAATCCCCGTCTACGCGCTTCATCGGCATCGGGGTCATTGGGTCAACCCCGACGCCTTCGATCCCGACCGGTTTGCGCCTTCGGCGCCGCAGCCCGATCGCTTCACCTATCTGCCCTTCGGCGCCGGTCCTCGCATCTGCCTTGGCGCCGCGTTCGCGATGATGGAAGCGGTGACGGTCCTGGCAAGCCTCGTGCGGGCCATCGACTTCACCGTCGTCTCACCCCACCAGGTGCGGCCGGTCGCCAGGCTCGCCCTGCGCCCGGCGGGTGGACTACCCCTGTCGGTCCGAAGAACTCGATGAAGGGCCGGGCTTAGGGCGCCCCGGCTGTAACGATCCAGACCCCTGCCCGGAGTTGTGGACCGTCGGGGCCGTCTCTTTCACGTAACGCGTCCTCAAGCGCCAGGGCGGCCTCGCGCATCAGATGCGGACGGTCGCGTACAATCGCGCCCACGGCTCCGACCCGAGTGCAGACATCCACCGTCTCCCGAAGACTCCCGCAATGGACCCCCAAGTCCCTGGAGGCGATCTGGATGTCGACAAATCCCGCCTCAACCAGAATTCGCCGAAGACTCTCCGGCCTGGAGAATGAGAACCAGCCCGAAGACGCCGTCCTGCTCACAAGATCCGGCGGCAGCAGCGATGCGGCGGCGCGAAGCGGCAAGTCATCCAGCTCGTTCTCGCTCAGGTCGCGCCAGCAGACGAAACCAAGGCGGCCGCCGGGATGCAGCGCACAGAGAAGATTACGAAAGGCCCCGGTGGCATCGTCAAAGAACATGACGCCAAACCTGGAAAAAATCGCGTCGAATGACCCTTCTGAAAAGCCATATCTTTGAGCATCTCCGCAGATGAAGTCGACATTGTCCGGGTTCCCTCC
>JBJTFE010000015.1:0-3587 GCA_046093265.1 Phenylobacterium sp.
CTCGTCTTTGAGCGGTCCGTCGAACACGTCGCGGACCGCGCCCCACCAGCCCTTCAGGGATTCCGCCTTGCCGTTGCCGGGCCGGACGCCGCAGAGCACCAGCCGGTCGCGGGCCCGTGTCAGGCCCACATAGAGCAGGCGTTGGAGCTCGTTCGCCTCCTCGCCCTTCCGCGTCTCACGCGCCGCCGCCTGAGCAGGGCTGTCTTCCTCCTTGGCGCCCAGCCAGACGAAGGTCCCGTCTTCCGTTCGGACAAGGCCGGAGCGGCCCGGGTTGTTGAAGGTCATGTCCGGCAGGAAAATGATCGGGGCCTCCAGGCCCTTGGCGCCGTGCGCCGTCATGACCCGAACCTCCTGGGCGCCCTCGGCGTCCGTCTCGCGCTTGACGTCGACGTCCAGACGGTCGAGGTCGGCGGCGAAGACCTCCAGGCTTCGCGCCCCGGCCATTTCCAGTGCCAGGGTCTTTTCCAGGAAGACGCCCAGGGCCTCCTCGGCCTCCCGCCCCAACCGGGTCAGCAGCCTCTGGCGCTGGGTCCGGCCGCAGGGTCCGGCGGATTCCAGGATCCCGACGATGAAGTCGTAGGGCGCCCGCCCTGCTGCGGCGATGACCGGGGTCAGGACATCTCTGGCCTCGACCCATTCCTTTCGCGCCTCGTCCGCCCCCGACTTCTCCGACTTGCGGACCAGGGTCTCCCACAGGCTGGCGCTTCCCCGCCCATGGGCCAGGTCGAACAGGCTGGCGTCGCTGATGTCGCAGAAGGGGCTGCGCAGCAGGGCCGCCAGGGTCAGGTCATCGGCGGGAAAGAGGGCGAAGCGGACCAGGGCCCTCAGGTCGTCGAACAGGATGTGGTCGGCCAGCTTCAGCCGGTCGGCGCCGCCGACCGGGATCCCCAGACGCTTGAGCTCAAGCAGTATCTCGTCGAACAGCACGCCCCGTCTGCGCACCAGCACGATGAAGTCACCCCAATGCGCGGGGCGGTTCCGGGTCGAGCCCTTCTCGCCGACGGCCTCCCCGTCCGCGACGATCCGGCGGATCTCGCCTGCGATCCGGGCGGCGAGGACCCGGGTCGAGGAATTGGCGGCCAGGGCGTCGGGCGGATCGGTCCAGGCCTCGCGGTCCTCGGTTTCGGGCGGCTCCACAAGGTCCCACAGGTCGATGCAGCCCCTGTCCGTCCGCTGGGCCTCATGGCGGATTTCCGCTTCCCGGCCGCCCAGCAAGGCGCGGCGGTTCTCCGGCGCGTCGAAGACACCGTCCACAAAGCCGAGGATGTCCCCGGTGGACCGCCAGGACACCTTCAGCTCGATCCGCTCGAAGGCCGCCCCCACCGCCTCGGCGCTGCTCCGGTAGGCCCTGAATTCGGCTTCCATCCGGTCCGGCGAGGCGCCCAGGAAAGAATAGATCGACTGCTTCTCATCGCCCACGACAAACAGGCTGCGGGGCAGAGGGCCGCCTGCCCCGGGGCGTCCGGCCCCGGCGAAGAAGTCCCCGGTCAGCTGGTTCAGTATGGCCCACTGGGCGGGCGAGGTGTCCTGGGCCTCATCCACCAGGACGTGGGCCAGTTGTTGGTCCAGCTTGTAGAGCACCCAGGCCGCCATCCCGGCGTTCGCCGTCAGGTCGAGGGTCCGGTCGATCAGGTCGCCGAAGTCCAGCTTGCCCGACAGGCGCTTTTCGATCTCGTAGGCCGCCAGCCAGGCGCGGGCGAGCAGGAGGATGTCGAGGGTCTTCTGCCCGGCGACGGCCTGCTTTCGTTGCGCTTCAAGCGCCTGAAGCCGCTCCATCTCCCCGTCCAGGCGACGGCGCAGGTCCGGTGACTTACCCAGCGCCTTGGGCCCGCCTACGCCTGGCTTGGGTGTGAAACTCTGGGTGAAGAGAACGCCCAGCAGGTCGGACAGCGGCGGTGCACCCTGGTGGCTCCGCAGGACGCCGGCGAGGTTCATGGCGCCTTTTGAAGCGTCCCTGATGTCGAGGCCTTCAGCGATCGCCAGCCAGACCTCGGGGGAAGGGCCGCCATGCTGCATCTCATGAAGGACTACGCCGGCGTCGAGCGGGACCGGCGCCCCGGTCAGGGCGGTCCAGACGGCGGCGGCGACGCCGCTGTCAGCCTCCGCACTTTCCAGCCAGGCCGACAACTCCCCCGCCATGCCGGCGAAGGCGTCGAACAGGCCCTCGAAACGCGCGTGGTCGAAATCCACCGACAGGCGCGCGTAGGCTTCGGCGATCCGGCCGCCATCCGGCGCCATGGCGCGATGGGCGAGGGCGGTCCGCGCGCTGCGCTTCAGCTGGTCGGCGCCCAGGTCGTCCAGCACCTCGAAGCCTGGAGAGATGCCGGCCTCAAGGGGGAACCGCCTCAGGAGCTTCTCGCAGAAGGCGTGCAGGGTCTGGATGCGCAGGCCCCCGGGGGTCTCCAGGGCTCGGGCGAAAAGGGCCCTGGCGGCGGAGAGGTCGTCGGGCGCATACGACTTCGGCGACCGACCTTCGAGCTTCGAGAGATCCATACGAAGCCGCTCGTCGTCCAGCACCGACCAGGCGCCCAGAAGCTCGAACAGCCGGGTCTGCATCTCCGCGGCGGCGGCTTTGGTGTAGGTCACGCACAGGATCTCGTCCGGCGCGGCGCCGGCCAGCAGCAAACGGGCGACCCGGTCGATCAGGGTCTTGGTCTTGCCCGACCCGGCGTTGGCTGTGACGAAGGCCGAGATTCGCGGGTCCGCCGCGCGCGCCTGGGGATCGTCCGGCCGGTTCACGACTCGCCCCCGTCGCCGATCGAGGACCACTCCCGCACCCGCGCCAGGTGGTCGTAGTCGCTCGCATAGAGCTTCACGGTGCTTGGCGCCGTACGCGAGGGATAGGTCCGTTTCGGATCGTCGTATCGGGTAATGACCGCCTCCAGGCCTTCGAGGGCGCTGGCGGCGGCGCTCGCCGGGTCCAGAGTCTTCAGGGCGCTGGCGATGACCCCCGCAGGCCGGCGGCCAGTGATCTGGGCATAGGCCAGCTCCTCGGGACTCAGCGCCCCGAGGCCGGGGAATCCGCCGCTGCCCAGAATGGCCCCCGACAGGGTCAGCTGGGGCGAGAAGCCGGCTTCGACCGTCTTCGGCGACGGCGCCCGTCCGGTCTTGTAGTCCAGGATCCGGCCGATCCTCCCGGGGCCCGCCTCGATGCGGTCGGCCTTGGCGGTAACCGTAAAGGGCCCGGCCGGCGCCGCGAAGGTCAGCGCGCCCTTGAGCTCCACATGCACCCTGCGGCCGTCCGCGCGGCGCTCCCGCTCGACCGCCACGACCCAGGCGGCGATCTCCCGCGACAAAGCCGCCTCCCGGGCCAGACCGGGCGCGTCCATGCCCGCCGCCCTCAGGGCGCTCATGTAGTAGCGGGCGAGGGCCGATTCTGCGGCGTCCGGAACTTCGTCCGGATACTCCAGCACAAAGGCCTCCAGCGCCGCGTGGATGGCGGTGCCCCGCATCCGCACGTCCACCGGCGCGTCCGGCCGGTCCAGGGGATAGAGGCGCAGTATGTCCCGCGCCCAGACGGCGTAGGGATCGCGCACCAGGGTCTCGATCCGGGTCACCGCCATCTCCCGCGGGCGGGCCGACAGGGG
>JBJTFE010000016.1:0-7004 GCA_046093265.1 Phenylobacterium sp.
GGGCGCTTCCGGCTAGGGAGCCTGCGACGCGGGGCGACCGCGGGAGCACACTCGGGAGACGAACCATGGCCAAGAAACCCCTCCGCGTGGCGGTCACCGGCGCGGCCGGCAACATCGGCTACGCCCTCCTGTTCCGCATCGCCTCGGGCGCCATGTTCGGCCCCGACCAGCCGGTCATCCTCCAGCTCCTGGAAATCCCGGTGGAGGGCCCGCAGAAGGCCCTCAAGGGCGTGGCCATGGAGCTCGACGACTGCGCCTTTCCGCTGCTGGCCGGCATGATCCTGACCGGCGAGGCCGAAGTCGCCTTCAAGGACGCCAACTGGTGCCTGCTGGTGGGCTCCAAGCCCCGCGGCCCCGGCATGGAGCGCGCCGACCTCCTGAAGGACAACGGCAAGATCTTCATCGCCCAGGGCAAGGCCATCGACGCCGTGGCCGCTGATGACGCCCGGGTCGCGGTGGTGGGCAACCCCTGCAACACCAACGCGATGATCGCCGCCGCCCAGGCCCGCCGCCTGCCGGCCGAGCGCTTCACCGCCATGGTCCGCCTGGACGAGAACCGCGCCCGGGCCCAGCTGGCGCAGAAGGCCGGGGTGGCCATCGACGAGGTGACTGACCTCTACATCTACGGCAACCACTCGCCGACCATGTTCGCCGACTTCACCCACGCGAAGATCGGCGGCAAGGACGCCTCGGCCGTGATCGGCGACGAGGCCTGGCTGAAGACCGACTTTCTTCCCGCTGTCGGCAAGCGGGGCGCAGCCATCATCGAGGCTCGCGGCCTGTCGTCGGCCGCTTCGGCGGCCAACGCCTTGGTCGACCATGTCCGCGACCTGGTCACCCCTGGCAAGGTCCACTCGGTGGCCGTCAGCAGCGAGGGCCGCTACGGCTTCGCCCCGGGCGTCTGGGCTGGCATGCCGGTGCGCACCACCGCTTCGGGCTACGAGGTAATCGAGTCCTTCGCGATGGACGACTTCGCCAAGTCGAAGATCGCCCTGACCAACGACGAGCTGGTCGGCGAGCGCGAGACCATCAAGGACCTGCTGGCCTGATCCTCAGATCCAGCCACGCCGCCTCAGCTCGGCGGCGTAGGTCCGGCTAACAGGCGCCTCGACGCCGTTCTTCAGAGTCAGGGTCGCCCGGCCGTCGGAGCGGCGCGCGTCCACGATCGCGGACCTGGCCACCCACCAAGAGCGGTGCACTTGCATGCCTTCCTGCCCCTCCAGTTCAGCGACCGCATCCGCCATGCGCAGCAGGATCAGGTCCTGGCCAGCGCTGGTGTGGAAGCGCAGGTAGTGGTCCTCGGCCTCGATCGCCCAGATCTCAGCGCCGCGCAAACGCACGGGCAGCCGCTCCAGGAAGCGTAGCGGCGGTCCGGGGAGCGCCTTGGCGGGGTCACTCAGGTCCCTCGGCAAGGGAATGACGGCCACTGCCAGCAGGGACATGGCGACGGATACGATGAGCGAGGTTCCCAGATAGCCAGGAAGCTGCGCCGCCCGAAGAACCTCGCCCGGGAGCAGGCTGGCCGTGAGCCATACGACCACTCCCGCCGGTACAAAGACTAGCAGGCCGCCCAGGATCGCCCGGACCCAGCGGTTGGATCCCGGCGCCAGCTGCAACGCCACCCTGTAGCCTACGAGGCCGATTATCCCGGTCACAACGGCGATCGGGACCAGGTAGGCGAGGCGCCAGACGAGCGGGAACGCCTCCAGGCCAAAGGCGCCGACAAAACCGAGGAAGGCACCCACCGCCGTCGCCACACCTGCGGTGACAGCGACGGAACGCCCGATTCGGGCCGCCGTCCACGCTTCGTGAAGCGTCTCGGGCAGCGATCTACGAACCGGCGGCGTCATCCTGCGCATCCCGAGTTGCCCGCTGGACCGGCGTTCCCGATGACCGGGACCGAAGACGCGGCGCCGTCCTGCGCTGCACGGTTTCCGCCTGATGGAGTGTCCCGCATGACCTACTTGTCGCAGTTTACCCGCCCCTCCCGCAAGTTGGCGCTCGGCCTGGCCGTCGTCGCCGGCCCCCTCGCCCTCGCGGGCGCCATGGCGCCGGCCTATTTCGCCGATTCGGAAGGCGTACGGGCGCTGTTCGCGCAGCGTCTGCACGGGCCCGATCTGGAGCTTCTTGGAAGAACCTCCCCGGTCATCCTCATCCATCTGGCCTTCGGGGTGCTGGCCCTGGCGGTCGGCGCCATCCTCATGGCGGGCCGGAAGGGCGTCCGGATGCACCGGCTCCTGGGCTGGGCCTGGGTGGTGGCGGTCGGGGCCGTCGCCATCACCTCGCTCTTCATCAGGACGCTGAACCCGGGAGGCTTCTCGTTCATCCATCTGCTGAGCGGATATGTGATCATCGCCCTTCCCCTCGCAGTGGCGGCGGCCCGTCGCCACGATGTCGAACGGCACCGTCGGTATATGACGGGGATGTTCCTGGGCGGTTTCGCCGTAAACATCTTCTTTGTCCTCCTGCCCGGCCGACTGATCTGGAACCTCTTTCTCGGCTGAGCCTGTGCGAGCCCTGACGCTGCGGCAGGCCCCCTCGGCGGTTGCCTGATTTCCGGGGGGCGCCTATACACCGGCCACTCGCCAATCGGGCGAGCCTGCAGAACAGCGTTTCTGGGCCCCATGAACATCCACGAACATCAAGCCAAGTCCGTCCTGTCCGAGTTCGGCGTGGCGGTCCCGCGCGGGTTTCCCGCCTTCTCCGTCGACGAGGCCGCCAAGGCCGCCGAGCAGCTGGGCGGCCCGGTCTATGTGGTGAAGTCCCAGATCCACGCCGGCGGTCGCGGCAAGGGCCGCTTCGAGGGCCTCGGCCCCGACGCCAAGGGCGGCGTGCGGGTCGTCAAGAGCGTCGAGGAGGTTCGCGCCAACGCCCAGGAGATGCTCGGCCGGGTGCTCGTGACCCACCAGACCGGCCCCAGGGGCAAGCAGGTCAACCGCCTCTACGTCGAGGAAGGCGCGGCCATCGCCAAGGAATTCTACCTCTCGCTTCTGGTGGACCGCGAGACGAGCCGGGTGTCGGTGGTGACCTCCACCGAGGGCGGGATGGACATCGAGACCGTCGCCCACGACACGCCGGAAAAGATCATCACCTTCGGAATCGACCCGGCGACCGGCGTGTGGCCGTTCCACGGGCGCGCCCTGTCCAAGGCCCTGGGCCTCAGCGGCGACCTCGCCAAGCAGGCGGCCAAGCTTCTGGGCCAGCTCTATGCGGCCTTCGTCGCCAAGGACATGGCGATGCTCGAGATCAACCCGCTGATCGTGACCGCCGATGACCAGCTGCGGGTCCTGGACGCCAAGGTGTCCTTCGACTCCAACGCCCTCTACCGGCATCCGGAAGTTGTCGCTCTGCGCGACGAGAGCGAAGAAGACCCCAAGGAGATCGAAGCCTCCAAGTTCGACCTCTCCTACATCGCCCTCGATGGCGAAATCGGCTGCATGGTCAATGGCGCGGGCCTGGCCATGGCGACCATGGACATCATCAAGCTCTACGGCGCCGAGCCCGCCAACTTCCTGGATGTCGGCGGCGGCGCGGACGAAGCCAAGGTGACGGCCGCCTTCAAGATCATCATGGCCGACCCGAACGTGAAGGGCATCCTGGTCAACATCTTCGGCGGGATCGCCCGGTGCGATATCCTGGCCAACGGCGTGGTCAACGCCGTCAAGCAGGTCGGCCTGTCCGTACCTCTGGTGGTGCGCCTGGAAGGCACCAACGCCGAACTGGGCAAGAAGATCATCAATGAGAGCGGCCTGAACGTCATCGCGGCCAACGACCTCAGCGATGGCGCCGAGAAGATTGTGAAAGCCGTGCGGGGGCTCGCCTAATGTCCATTCTGATCGGCAAAGAAACCCGGGTCATCTGTCAGGGCATTACCGGCGCCCAGGGCACCTTCCACTCCGAGCAGGCCATCGCCTACGGGACCCGGATGGTCGGCGGCGTGACCCCCGGTAAGGGCGGGACCACCCATGTGGGTCTGCCCGTGTTCAATACGGTGGACGAAGCCGTGCGGCAGACCGGCGCGGACGCCAGCGTGATCTATGTGCCGCCGCCCTTCGCCGCGGACTCGATCCTCGAAGCGATCGACTCCGAGATTCCGCTGATCATCTGCATCACCGAAGGCATTCCCGTCGCCGACATGGTCAAGGTCAAGCGCGCCCTGTCGGGCTCGAAGTCCCGCCTGATCGGCCCGAACTGCCCCGGGGTGCTGACGCCCGAGGCGTGCAAGATCGGCATCATGCCCGGGAATATCTTCCGCAAGGGCTCGGTGGGTGTTGTTTCCCGGTCGGGTACGCTTACCTACGAGGCGGTGTTCCAGACCAGCCAGGTCGGCCTTGGGCAGACGACGGCTGTCGGTATCGGCGGGGACCCGGTCAAGGGCACGGAGTTCATCGACGTCCTCGACATGTTCCTGAAGGATCCCGAGACCGAGTCGATCATCATGATCGGCGAGATCGGGGGATCGGCGGAAGAAGATGCTGCGGAATTCATAAAGAATTCAGCCATTCGGAAGCCTATGGTCGGGTTCATCGCGGGCCGCACGGCTCCGCCCGGGCGCAGGATGGGCCATGCCGGCGCCATCATCTCGGGCGGAAAGGGCGGCGCGGAGGACAAGATTGCGGCGATGGAGTCCGCGGGTATCCGCGTGGCGCCGTCTCCGGCGAAGCTAGGAGAGACCCTGCTCGAGGTGCTGAAAGGCGCCTGAGGGGCCTGACAATTCAACCTTGAGCGGTCCAGCTCGACTCTCCTCCAGAAGGCGTCGCGGGCCGCCGACGACGGGCGAGCGACATGGCGGATGACGCAGGGCGGATCAACGAGCTTCTGGCCGAGACTTCCTTCCTCTACGGCGGAAACGCAGCCTTCATCGAGGATCTCTATGCCCGCTGGCTTCAGGCGCCGGAGACCGTAGAGGCTTCCTGGCGCAGCTTCTTCGCTTCCGTGCACGACCGCGCCGGCGCCGCGCAACCCCTCGCACCGCCGCCATGGACCGCCCGGAAGGCGCCCGCCCCCCGCCCGGACTGGTTGTCGGCCATCGACGGTCTCTGGCCGGCTGTAGAGGCCAAGCTTACCTCCAGGATCACCGAGCGGGCGCCGGCCGCCGGCGCTCAGGACGTCCGCGCCGCCACCCTCGATTCCCTACGCGCCATCATGATGATCCGGGCGTATCGCATGCGGGGGCACCTTCGCGCCAACCTCGACCCTCTGGGGATGGCGGCTCCCGAAGGCGACGCGTCTGAGCTCGATCCGGCCTCCTACGGCTTCAGTGAGGCGGACTACGACCGGCCCATCTTCCTCGACCATGTCCTCGGCCTGGAAACGGGAACGGTCCAGGAAATCCTGGCCATCCTAAAGCGGACCTACTGCTCTGATATCGGCGTGCAGTACATGCACATCTCCGATCCCGCCCAGAAGGCTTGGTTGCAGGAGCGGATCGAGGGCCGCGACAAGGAGATCGTCTTCACCCCTGAGGGGAAGATCGCCATCCTGAAGAAGCTGATCGAAGCGGAAGGCTTCGAGCGTTTTCTGCACAAGCGCTTCCCCGGCACCAAGCGCTTCGGCCTGGACGGTGGCGAGGCCATGGTCCCGGCCCTTGAGCAGATCATCAAGCGCGGCGGCGCCCTTGGCGTGCGCGATATCATCATCGGCATGCCCCACCGGGGTCGACTGAACGTGCTGGCCGCGGTGATGGGCAAGCCCTACCGGGTCATCTTCCATGAGTTCCAGGGCGGATCGACCCTGCCCTCCGACGTCGAGGGGTCGGGCGACGTGAAGTACCACATGGGCGCCTCATCCGATCGCGCCTTCGACGGCAACAGCGTCCACCTGTCGCTGACCGCCAATCCTTCCCACCTGGAGATCGTCAATCCCGTGGTTCTGGGCAAGGCCCGGGCCAAGCAGGCCTTCGCCCTTCGCGAGGCGCCCGAAGCCGGCCGCAACCATGTCCTGCCCCTGCTACTGCACGGCGACGCCGCCTTCGCAGGCCAGGGCGTAGTGGCCGAGTGCTTCGCCATCTCCGGGACCAAGGGTTACCGGACCGGCGGCTGCATCCACTTCATCGTCAACAATCAGATCGGCTTCACGACGGCGCCAAAGTACAGCCGCTCATCGCCCTATCCCTCCGACGTGGCCCTGATGGTCGAGGCGCCGATCTTCCACGTTAATGGCGACGATCCCGAAGCCACCGTCTACGCCGTGAAGGTGGCCACTGAGTTCCGCCAGAAGTTCGGCAAGGACGTGGTCATCGACATGTTCTGCTACCGCCGGTTCGGTCACAACGAAGGCGATGACCCGACCATGACCTCGCCGCTCATGTACGCGAAGATCAAGGATCACCCCAGCACCCGGGAGATCTACTCCCGCCAGCTGGTGACGGAAGGCGTGGTGACGGAGGCGGAGGTCGCAGGCTGGGTTTCGGAGTTCGAGGCCTTCCTCGATTCCGAGATGGAGGCCGGAAAGGCCTACAAGGCCGACAAGGCCGACTGGCTGGATGGCAAGTGGTCGGGGCTGGCCCTGCCTGAAGGCGAGGACCGGCGCGGGAACACGTCCGTGCCCCTGACCCGCCTCAAGGGCCTGGGCGAGCGCATCACCTCGGTTCCCGAGGGCGTCGACGTCCACAAGAATGTGCGCCGTGTCCTCGAAGCCCGAAAGACGGCCATCGAGACCGGCGAGGGCCTCGACTGGGCCACGGCGGAGCATCTCGCCTTCGGCAGCCTGCTGCAGGACGGCTTCCCCGTCCGCCTGGCCGGACAGGACAGTGTGCGCGGCACCTTCACCCAGCGTCACTGCGACATCATCGACCAGACGACGGAGGCGCACTACACGCCCCTGAACAACCTGGGTCCCGGCCAGGCGCATTTCGAGGTGATCGACTCGCCCCTCTCCGAGGAAGCTGTTCTGGGATTTGAGTACGGTTTCTCGCTGGCCGACCCCAAGACCCTGGTGCTCTGGGAGGGTCAGTTCGGAGACTTCGCCAACGGCGCCCAGGTGGTGATCGACCAGTTCATCTC
>JBJTFE010000017.1:0-5870 GCA_046093265.1 Phenylobacterium sp.
TCCCGCCCCTTCACCCGGCGCATCACCGCCGAGCGGGCCGCCGGGTCGAAGACGTCGGGCACGGGGTCAGAGGCCGTCGAACAGGGCCGTGGAGAGGTAGCGCTCGGCGAAGGAAGGGATGATGGCGACGATGGTCTTGCCGGCGAATTCAGGCCGGTCGGCAAGGTTGAAGGCCGCGGTCAGGGCGGCGCCGGAGGAGATGCCCACGGGAATTCCCTCTTCCCGCGCCACCCGCCGGGCCATGGCGAAGCTGTCCTCGTTGGAAACCTGGATGATCTCGTCGATCACGCCCCTGTCCAGGATCGACGGCACGAAGCCTGCGCCAATGCCCTGGATCTTGTGCGGCGCGGGGTTTCCACCCGACAGGACCGGCGAGGCCGCCGGCTCCACCGCCACCATCTTCAGGCCGGGCTTGCGGGCCTTCAGGACCTGGCCCACGCCGGTGATGGTGCCGCCCGTGCCGACGCCGGAGACCACGGCGTCCACCGCCCCGTCCGTATCGTTCCAGATTTCCTCGGCTGTGGAGACCCGGTGGATCAGGGGGTTGGCGGGGGTGTCGAACTGCTGGGGCATGACGGCGCCGGGTGTGGCCTCCACCAGCTCCTTGGCCCGGGCCACGGCGCCGGCCATGCCGCGCTCGGCCGGGGTCAGCTCCAGCTGGGCGCCCAGGAGGACGAGCATCTTGCGCCGCTCGATGGACATGCTCTCGGGCATGCAGAGGATCAGCTTGTAGCCCTTCGAGGCGGCCACGAAGGCGAGGGCGATGCCGGTGTTGCCGCTGGTCGGTTCGATCAGGGTGGCGCCGGGCTTCAGGAGGCCCTGGGCCTCCAGGCTCTCGATCATCGAAACGCCGATCCGGTCCTTCACCGAGGCGATGGGGTTGAAGAACTCCAGCTTGGCCAGCACCCGGCCCTTGGGCTTCAGCGCCCGGGTCAGGTTGGGCAGTGCCACCAGGGGCGTGTCGCCGATAGTGTCGACGATGGACTCATAGACCTTGCCGCGGCCGGCGCGGCGGTAGCGGGCGGCGTCGTAGGCGGATTCAGCCATGGCGAAGTCTCCGGAAGTTTGGCGGCCGACCTTAGGCCTCCGCGCGGCTTTGGGAAGGCGGGTTTTCGCGCAGGGCGAGCAGGATTTCTAAACCCCGGCGGTCGGAAGGGCGTCCAGCAGGGGCTCCAGGAGGGCGTCGGCCAGCCAGCGCACGGCCGGGACGCAGACCCCGTCGCCGGCCACATGCAGGGCCGCGGAGACGCCCCGGGGCAGGGCGTAGGCCTCGGGCAGGCCCATCAGCCGGGCGGCCTCGCGGGGCGAGAGGAGGCGTGTGCGCACAGCGCCGTCCTCGACGAGGATCACCGACTGGCGCGACGACCCGCCTCTCGGCGTGCGCAGGCAACCGGCCAGGCCATCGAACCGCGCCTCCGCCCTCTGGACGCTACGTCCCGCCTCGCGACGGGTGCGGCGGAAGAGGGCGCCCACATGACGGCCCCCCGCTGTCCTCATGGCCTCCAGGCGGGCCGCCTGCACCGGCGACATCATCCCGACCAGCCGACGAGTCAGGTCCGGCGGGTTCCAGGCGACCTCTGCATCCGGCTCCAGCAGGTCGGCCAACCGCGTGTTCCGCCCGGCGGGCGCCCGGGGCGACCAGTTGGTCCAGGCGGCCCGCGCCGCGCCCTCCAGCCGGTCCCGGGCCCGGGCCACCGCCGGGGTGACCAAGGGCCCGCCGGCGGATAGGCCCGCCGGCGCCGCGGCCCGGAAGCCGATGACGAAGAGCCGGGGCCGCGACTGAGGCGTGAAGTCCGCTGCATCGACCTCGATGGCGCCCACCCGGTAACCGCGCCCTGCCAGGGCCGCGCAGAGGGCCGCGAAGTCCGCCCCGCCCCGGGAGGTCAGCAGGCCGACGACATTCTCCACCACGATCAGGGGCGGCGCGCGGCCGGCGTCATCCAGCGCCTCCATCAGTCGCCAGAAGCCGAAGAAGGCCGAGGACCGCCCGCCCGAAAGCCCTGCGCGGACGCCGGCCAGGCTGAAGTCCTGGCAGGGAGAGGAGGCCCAGGCCAGGGCCGCCGGACCGGGCAGGTCCGCCGCCGACAGGCTCCAGACGTCCGCGCCGGAAAAATGTGAACCGCCGTCCGGGAAGTTGGCCCGGTAGGCGGCCCCCTTCACCGGGTCGAAGTCATTGGCGAACAGGCAGGACCATCCCGGCCCCAGCCCCAGCCGCGCCATGCCTCCGCCGGCGAAGAATTCCAGGAAGTACCGACTCATCGGCCCAGCATAGGCGCCCGGCAGGACGGTGGCGACGGGGGGAAAGTCTGGACGCTTCACAGGGACAAGTGTAGCGTTTATGGAAATGTTTTCTAGTTTATCGTATTTTCCAAATATCCCTAAGGAACCTCGAATTGGACCCAAGGCAGAACCCTTTTGCGCCGGGGGCGGGAACGCCGCCGCCGGAACTGGCCGGACGAAGTCTTGTTCTTGAACGCGCGGCGATAGCGCTGGACAGAATCCGATCAGGTCGGGCGGCACAAAGCCTTGTCTTCTACGGCCTCCGGGGCGTCGGCAAGACAGTCCTGCTCAACCAGATCCGGAGGGACGGCGAAGGCCGGGGACTCACGGGCGTCTGGATCGAGACGCCCGAGGATCGCAACCTACCGGAGGTCCTTGTCCCGGCCCTCAGGAGCGCTCTGATCAAGCTCAGTCGCGGCGAAGCGGCGAAGGCCAGCATAAGCAGGGCGCTTCGCGCGCTTGCGGCCTTCGCAAGGACGTTCAAGGTCACCTACAATGACGTCGAATTCGGGATGGGAGCGGAACCCGGGCTCGCGGACAGTGGCGATCTTGACACCGACCTTGCGGACCTCATCGGAATTGTTGGCGAAGCGGCAAGGGACCGAAGCACCGCGGTGGTCCTTTACATCGACGAAATTCAGTACGTCCAGGAACCTCAACTCGCAGCTGCGATCATGGCGATCCATGCGGCGGGTCAGGCCCAGTTGCCAGTAACCGCAGTTGCGGCTGGATTACCCCAGATACTGGGCAAGATGGGTCGGGCGAAATCTTACGCGGAGCGACTGTTCGAGTTTATCTCCATCGACCGGCTCGACCCGGACTCCGCCCGTCAGGCCCTTAGGTCTCCAATTGAGCGTGCACACGCTTTGATCGATGAGGACGCTTTGGAGGAAATCGTCGCCCAGACCCAGAGCTACCCATATTTCCTTCAGAAGTGGGGGCAGCAGGCTTGGGATGTCGCCGAGGAGTCGCCCATCCGTCTGGGCGATGTCCGGCATGCATCCAGCTTGGCGATCGCCGATCTCGACGCATCATTCTTTCGCGTGCGTTTCGACCGGCTCACACCGAGGGAGAAGCTCTACATACAGGCCATGGGCGAACTGGGTCCAGGACCGCACCGATCAGGGGATATCGCCAAGAGGTTAGGCCGCCCGGTGACTTCGGAGGCCCCAACTCGAATGAACCTCATCGCGAAGGGGATGATCTACAGCCCCGCGCATGGCGACAACGCCTTCACGGTCCCGCTGTTCGACGCCTACATGCGCCGGATCATGCCAATGCGGGAGGTGTGAGCTCCTACCTGAGCCGCACCGCCGTGCCGGTGGCTGAGACCATCAGCATGCTGCCGGAACCCAGGGTCTCGTAGTCGAGGTCCACGCCCACCACGGCGTCGCCGCCCTTGCGGCGGGCTTCATCGCCCATCTCCTTCAGCGCGATCTCCCGGGCGTCGCGCAGGGCGGACTCATAGGCCCGGGACCGGCCGCCGACGATGTCGGTGAGCCCGGCCAGAAGGTCGCGGAAGATATTGGCGCCGATGATGGCCTCGCCAGTGACGACCCCGAGGGTCTCGGTGATCTCGCGTCCGGCGATGTAGGGGGTAGTCGAGGTCTGCATGGGGCTCTCCGGTGTGTGCGCCCCTAGATGGGTCGCCGGGCTGGTCGGCGAAAGGCGCCGCCTCTCTTGACCCCGGCGCCGCCTTGGGCGCTGAATCCCTGTCACGCGGCGGGGATCGCGACGGAGGAGATGTCATGGCCGGACGGGAACGCGCCTACGACCTGGTGATCCGCGGCGGGACGGTGTTCGACGGCTCGGGCGGCCCGGGGCGCGAGGCCGACGTGGCGGTGAAGGACGGGCGGATCGCCGCCGTGGGCGCCGTCAGTGGATCGGGCGCCGAGGAGATCGAGGCCCGCGGGCGGATCGTCACCCCCGGCTTTGTCGACATCCACACCCACTATGACGGCCAGGTCACCTGGGACAGCCGCCTGACCCCCTCCGCCTGGCATGGGGTCACCACCGCCGTCATGGGCAATTGCGGGGTCGGCTTCGCCCCCTGCCGGCCCGAGGACCACGACCGGCTGATCCGGCTGATGGAGGGGGTGGAGGACATCCCCCATCCCGTCCTCGCCGAGGGCCTGCCCTGGAACTGGGAGAGCTACCCCGACTATCTCCAGTCCCTGTCCGGCCGGGCCTACGACATTGACGTCGGCGCCCAGCTGCCGCACGCGGCCCTGCGGGTCTATGTCATGGGCGAGCGTGGCGCGAACCGCGAGCCGGCCAGCCCCGCCGACATCGCCGCCATGGCGGCCCTGGCCAAGAGGGCCATGGAGTCCGGCGCCCTGGGCTTTTCCACCTCGCGCACCCTCAACCATCGCACCTCCGACGGCCAGCCGACCCCGACCCTGACCGCCGCCGAGGACGAGCTGATGGGCATCGCGATGGGGCTGAAGGCCGCCGGACGGGGGGTGCTTCAGTTCGTCTCCGACTTCGCCGACCCGAAGGCCGAGTTCGGCCTGATGCGCCGGCTGGTGGAGGCCTCGGGCCGCCCCCTGTCCTTCAGCCTGCTTCAGGGCCCCAAGGCGCCCAACGCCTGGCGCGACCTTTTGGCCGCCCTGTCCTCGGCCACCGCCGACGGCCTGCCCATGCGCGCCCAGGTCTGCGGCCGTGGGGTGGGCGTGCTGCTGGGCTTCGAGCTGACCCTCAACCCCTTCAGCCACACCGAGGCCTGGAAGTCCGTGGCCGCCCTGCCCCTGGAGCAGAGGATGGCGCGCCTGGCGGACGCCGCCTTCCAGGCCGCCCTTCTGGACGACGCGGTCCCGCCCGGCGGCGCGGCCATCGCCTCGCGCCTGACCCGGGACTGGGACAACATGTTCCTGATGGCCGAGACGCCGGACTATGAGCCGAGACGCGAGGACTCCATCGCCGCCCTGGCCCGGGCCCGGGGCGTCGCCCCCGAGGCCGTGGCCCTGGAGCACATGATGACCCGCGGCGGGCGGGGCATGCTCTACCTGCCCTTCCTCAACTATGCCGACGGCGGACTAGATCCGGCCTATGACATGCTGCGCCATCCCGACTGCGTGGCGGGCCTGTCCGACGGCGGCGCCCATGTGGGCATGATCTGCGACGGCAGCTTCCCCACCACCAACCTGACCCTCTGGGCCCGGGACCGGACCCGCGGGCTGCGCCTGCCCCTCGAGCACATGATCCGCCTGCAGACCCGGGCGACGGCCGAGACCGTGGGCCTGCTCGACCCGGGCCTGGTGGCGCCCGGCCTGCGCGCCGACCTCAACGTCATCGACTTCGACCGGCTGGCGGTGGAGCCGCCCACCGTGGGCTATGACCTGCCGGCGGGCGGGCGGCGGCTCCTTCAGAGGGCCCGGGGCTATGTCGCCACCTTGGTGGCCGGCCAGGTCACCTACCGCGACGGCGAGCCCACCGGCGCCCTGCCCGGACGGCTGGTGCGCGGCGCCCAGGACGCCCCGGCGGCCCTCGCCGCCGAATAGGCCCGGCGGGCTCTCTTCCGCCCCTTCGCAGCCGCAGCGGGGCGGGCGATAGAGGGGCATGTCCGACGATTCGCTTCAGGAGGCGCAGGA
>JBJTFE010000018.1:0-3430 GCA_046093265.1 Phenylobacterium sp.
CCGGCCCCAGAGCGGCTCGCCGAAGAAGGCGCCGATCGAGTAGGCCGAGAAGATCAGGGCGATCTGCCAGGCGGGCGCGTCGAAGGACTTGGCGTAGAAGGGCAGCAGCGGAATGATGATTCCGAAGCCCAGGAGGTTGATAAAGATCACCGCCGTGAGGGCGATCGCCGCATAGGGCGACGCAGGCTTGGTCTGGCGGGCGGCCTCCGACATGCGGCGTCTGTTAGGGCCGCGGCGCGAGAGGGGCAAGGGCGGGCGGCGACGAAAACCGGCGCCGCCCGGGAAGCAACCTACTTGGGCGCCAGGATCATGATCATCTGGCGGCCCTCCATGCGGGGCTCGTACTCCACCTTGGCGACGGGCTCGAAGTCCGCCTTCACCTGCTGCAGCAGCTTCATGCCCAGCTCGGGGTGGGCCAGTTCGCGGCCTCGGAAGCGAAGCGCACCTTGACCTTGTCGCCTTCGTCGAAGAACCGGTGCATGGAGCGCGCCTTCACCTCATAGTCATGGGTATCGATGTTCGGCCGCAGCTTGATCTCCTTGATCTCCACGACCTTCTGGCGCTTGCGCGCCTCGTTCTTCTTTTTCTGTTCCTGGAACTTGAACTTGCCGTAGTCCAGGATCTTGCAGACGGGCGGATCGGCGTTGGGCACGATCTCGACCAGGTCGAGCCCGGCTTCCTCGGCGGCTTCAAGGGCGGAGGAGGTGGGCATGACGCCCTGCTTCTCGCCATGCTGATCGATCAGCAGGACCCGGGGGACTCGGATGTCTTCGTTGATGCGCGGGCCGTCTTTGACGGGCGGCGCCTGCATGGGCCGGCGAATAGGCTTTTGCTCCTCAAGCTGTTGTAGAATTCGGCGACGGAAAGGCGACCGCCGCCGGAAGATATATGACCGTCCGGGCCCCGGCGATCAAGCGCCGCCTTCCAGTGGCAGAAGGCTGTCCGCAGCGCGCTCAACCGTGGAGGGCTCCAGCGTCGTCAGATCATCGGTCTGGACGACAATGACGTGACCCCTCGGGGCGGACAGGACCGGATCCGAGGCCTTCGAAAACAGGACCACAGTCGGGGCGCCGGCGGCGGCGGCCAGATGCAGGGGACCGGTGTCGTTGCCGACAACCAGAGCCGCCCCGGCGCCAATCTGGGCGACCTTGGCGAAGTCGGTCCGGCCGGTCAGGTCCCGGGTCTGGGGTACGTGCCTCTGGATCTCGCGACCGAGGGCGCTTTCCTGTGGGCCTCCGATGACCAGGATGTCGTAGCCTCGGTCATACAACCGGCGGGCCAGGCGGCCGTAGGCGTCCGCCGGCCAGCGCTTGTCCATCCGGTGGGCGGATCCACCCGGGATCAGCATGACATAGGGTCGCTCTGAGGGCAGGCGGCGGTCCCGCCGGGTCCCGCCGATCCAGGACAGGTCCGGCGGCGGCGCTGACAGCGGGGTCGTCGGTGCGTCGGGCCAGATCCCCGCCGCCTTCAACTGGTCGGCCTGGCGCTCAAGGGTGTGAAACGAGTCCTTGGCGGGGTTTCGGTGAGGCAGGGCGCATCCAAAGGCGATCCCCGACCACTCTGGCGGGAAGGGGCGCAGGAGGTGGAAGATCCGCTCCGAGGCGGCGGACGTCTGCAGGTCGTAGACCCGATCAAAGCGCGCCGCCTTCAGCCGGGCGCGAAGGGACAGCCAGGCCCCGGGTCCCATCGGCTTGCCGTCGGTTTCCACCTCGTTGAAGTAGGGGCAGGCTCGGGCCAGGGCTTCGAAGGGCGGCGTGGTCAAGAGGGTGATCTGCGCCTTCGGGTGGGCCTCGCGGATGTGCTTCATCGCCGCCAGCGCAAGGACGAAGTCGCCCAGGGCTGAAAGCTTGATGACCAGGACTTTGCGGATCTCGCGTCTCATTTCCCGGCTTCTCGCGCCTTCAGAAGCTGCTCATAAACCGCCAGGGTCGCCGCGCACATGGCGTCGTTGGAGTAGAGCCGCGTCGCACGTTCCCGGGCGCTCCGCCCCAGGACGCCGAGGCCTTCGCGGCCAAGCTCGGCGGCGTTCGCCATGGCCCTCGCCCAGGCCTCGATGTCTCCCGGTGGCGCCAGCCATCCCGTCTGGCCGGGCAGGACCGTCTCGGTGGTCCCGCCGAGGTCCGAGGCGATCACCGGCCGGCCCATGACCTGGGGCTCCACGGCGGCCCGGCCAAAGGACTCCGGCACAAGCGTCGGCAGGAGGGCGACGTCCGCCGCCAGGAAGGCCGCCGGCATGTCGTCGCAGTGTCCGACCAGCGCGACCCGTCCCTCCAGCCCCGCCTCGCGCACCCTGGCCTCGAGGGACTGTCGGAAGGCGGTCCGCCCCTGGTCGTCACCGGCGAAGATCACCCGCAGGTCGCGCCCGTCGCCGGCCAGCTGCGCCGCCGCGGCGATGATCGTTCCATGGCCCTTGATCGGCGTCAGCCGCCCCGCCAGCAGGAAGGTGATGGGCCCCTCGCCCTGAGGGGGCAGTCCCCAGGGCCTGCGCAGGGCCTCGACCCGGCCCGGCTCGACCCGGGCGGGATCGAACCGGCTAAGGTCGACGCCCCGGGGGATGGAGACCACCTTCTCCGGGGCGGTCCCGTGCTCGGCCAGGACGTGGGCCCGGGTGAAGTCGGAATTGGCGATAACCCGGTCCACCCGGGTCATGACGGCGTTGTACCAACGCTTCAGCCGACCCTTCGCCAGGTAGATGCCATGATAGGTGGCTACGGTCGGGACGCCTTCCGCCCTCGCCGCCCAGAGGGCCGGGAAGGCCGGCGCCCGCGAGCGCACGTGGACCAGGCTGACCTTCCGCTCGCGGATGAGTCCGCGCAGGGCCCGGGCGGTCTGCAGCATGACCAGGGGGTTCTTGCTCTGCATGGGCAGGCGGACCAGCTCGCCTCCCGCCGCCGCCAGGGTCGCTTCCATGCGTCCGCCCCGGCTCGCGACCAGGGCCCTTCCGCCGGCCGCCACGACGGCCCGCGCCACGTCGAGCGTGGTCTGCTCGGCGCCGCCGGTCTCCAGTTCGGGGACCACCTGCAAGAGGGTGAAGTTCGGTGGAAGGCTCACGCCGCCCTGATAGCGCAGGCGGGCGCCGGGCGCTATGCAGGGGCCATGCAGGAGACTTCCGGACACCTTGAGCGCGAGCCTGGCGTGAAGCTGGCTTGGCGCGCCGTCGAGGGGCGCTTGCCCACCGTCGTCTGGCTGGGCGGCTTCCGCTCGGACATGACCGGGACCAAGGCCCAGGCCCTGGCCGACCAGGCCCTCGCGACGGGCCGGGCCTTCCTGCGCTTCGACTATTCCGGCCACGGCGAGTCGGGCGGGGAATTCACCGACGGAACCATCGGGTCCTGGCGGGCCGACGCCCTGGCCATGATCGACCGGCTCACGGCGGGGGATCTCATCCTTGTGGGCTCGTCCATGGGCGGCTGGCTGGCCTGCCTCTGCG
>JBJTFE010000019.1:0-2826 GCA_046093265.1 Phenylobacterium sp.
GACTACCTCCTCGGCCGGTTCACCGGCGCCTTCGCCGCGGCGGCCCTGGTCTTCCTGGCCGTGCCCCTGGGCATGTTCCTGGGCAGCCTCGCCCCCTGGGTGGACCCGGAAACCCTGGGCGCCAACCATCTGTCGCACTATGCCTACGCCTACGGCGCGCTGGCCCTTCCCTCGATCTTCCTGACCTCGGCCCTGTTCTTCGCCCTGGCGACGGCGACCCGTTCGATGATGGCCACCTATATCGGCGCCACGGCCCTGCTGATCCTATGGGTCATCATGGGGACCCTGGCCGACCAGCAGGAGATGCGGGAGATCGCCGCCTGGCTGGATCCCTTCGGCGGCATCGCCCTGGGCGAGGCCATTCGCTACTACACCACCTTCGAGGCCAACTCCCGGCTGCCCGATCTGAGCGGGGCCCTCCTCGCCAACCGCTTGGTCTGGACCTCGGCGGGTCTGGCCGCCCTCGCTTTCGCCTGCCTGCTGTTCCGGTTCGAGACCCGGAAAAGCGGGCGGAAGCCCTCGCGGGAACCCGATTCGGAACCGCCGTCGGGCCGGATCGTTGGTCGGACCCTGGCCGCGCCGCGGGAGGGCCTGTCCACCCAATGGATCCAGGCTGCGCACCGAGCGCGACTGGAAGCCGTCCAGATTCTGCGCAGCCCCGCCTTCGGCATCCTGCTGGTGCTCGGCCTTTTCAACGCCTCCGGTGGGATCTTCCTGGGGCTGGAGCAGAACGGATCCGTTCTCCTGCCCACCACCATCCGCATGATCGAAATGTTGCGGGGCGCCTTCGGCTTCGTGGTCGTTCTGGTGGCGATCTACTATGCGGGCGACCTGGTCTGGCGGGATCGCGAGCAGCGCTTCGCCGACATCGTAGATTCCACCTCCGCACCGGACTGGACCTTCATGGTCCCCAAGGTTCTCGGCCTGGTGATGGTGCTCGGCGTCATGGTGCTGATCAGCACCCTCGCAGCTGCGGTCGCGCAGGTCCTTCTTGGCTTCCCGCATCCGGACTGGGGACAGTACCTCGGCTGGTACGCGCTGCCGACCCTGGTCGCCTGGTCCCTGATCGCCGTCCTGGCCATCTTCCTGCAGGCCTTGGCGCCCAACAAGTTCGTCGGCTGGGCGCTCATGGTGACCTATCTGGTCCTGCAGCTCAGCCTCGCGGGGGCGGGGTTCGAGCATAACCTCTACATCTACGGTGGCGACCCGGGCGTGCCCCTTTCCGACATGAACGGCCAGGGCGACTACGCCGGCTTCGCCGCTTGGTTCCGCGCCTACTGGACGGCCTTCGCCATCTTCCTGTTGATCCTCACCCAGGGCATGTGGGCGCGCGGCGCCCGGGACGGCGTGCGGGCCCGTTTCGGACGACTGGGGCGCAGGCTGGGCGGCCGGACAGGCCTGGCCGCCGGGGGAGCGCTCCTGGTCTTCGCCGGCCTGGGAAGCTTCATCTTCGTCAACACCAACGTCTGGAACTCCTACCGGACCCAGCAGGACGAGGAGCGCCTGACGGCGGACTATGAGAAGGCCTTCCTGAAGTATGAGCGCCTTCCTCAGCCTTCCGTCACGGACGTGACCCTGAACCTCGACCTCGATCCCCATGCGCCGCGACTGAGGGTCACGGGCGCCTATGATCTGGTGAACGACACCGGCGAACCCCTCTCGCAGGTCCATGTCCGGTTTGAGGACCCCGACCTGAAGGTCGAGCGGCTGACCCTGTCGCTGCCCGCCCGGACGGAAACCTTCGAGCGGTTCAACTACAGGATCCTGCACCTCGCCAGCCCTCTGGCCCCCGGCCAGACCGCCCGCCTGGAGTTTGCAACCGTCCTGGCGCAGAAGGGGTTCAGGAACGCCCGGAACACGACCCGCCTTGTCGACAACGGGACCTTCGTCTCCAACTCCGAGTTCGCGCCGACCCTCGGCATGTCGCGAAACGGCCTGCTCCAGGATCGGACCACACGCCGCAAGTACGGGCTTCCTCCCGAGCTGCGGCCGGCGAAGCTGGAGGACGAGAGCGCCCGGGCCCGCAACTATGTGGGTAACGCCGACTGGGTGAACGCCGACATCACGGTCTCCACCGTCGCCGACCAGACCCCGGTCGCACCGGGCTACCTCGTCTCGGACACCACCGCGAACGGGCGAAGGACCGCGCGCTTCCGCACCGACGCCCCGGTCCTGAACTTCTTTTCGGTCCAGTCCGCCCGGTACGCCGTGCGCCGCGAGACCTACAAGGGCGTCGACCTCGCGGTCTACCACCACCCCGGTCACCCCTGGAACGTGGACCGGATGATGGCCGCCATGAAGCGCAGCCTCGACTATTACCAGGCCAACTTCAGCCCCTACCAGTTCCGGCAGGCCCGGATCATCGAGTTCCCGGGCTACGAGGACTACGCCCAGGCCTTCGCCAACACGATCCCCTTCTCTGAATCCATTGGCCTCGCCGATCTGGTCGCGCAGCAGGTACATGACCAGGGAGCCCTTGCGGTAGTGGATATAGCCCTGGTTCTCGACGCGGATCAGGGGCGTCTCCTCCACAGCCTGCCCGCCGCGCGCCGAGAGGTAGCTGTCCAGTTCGTTGCGAAGGAACTTGCGAATGCCTTCCTTGCCGTAGGTCTGTTCCATGACCAGGAGGGCTGAGTACTGCGCGAGGGTCTCCGAGAGGACAGTGCCGCCCTGCATGTCGGCGCCAATGACCTGGTGCGCCCACCACTGGTGGGCGCACCAGGTCATCGGCGCGGACATGCAGGGCGGGACGGTCCTTTCGGAGACACTCGCCCAGTACTCGGCTCTTCTGGTGATGGAGCAGACCTATGGCTCCGAGGGGATCCG
>JBJTFE010000020.1:0-4658 GCA_046093265.1 Phenylobacterium sp.
CCGCCGCCAGCAAACCGGGACCATGTACGATCCGATCCGGGCCTCCGACGCCGTCATCCAGCGCCTGAGGGCCAATCATCCCTCGCTCATCGACCTGACGACCGGCCGGGTCGAACGGCTCCTTGAGGCCCTCGGCAGGCCCGACCTGCGCCTGCCGCCTGTGATTCACGTGGCGGGCACCAACGGCAAGGGCTCCACCACCGCCTTCCTGCGGGCCATGGCTGAGGCGGCGGGCCTTACCGTCCATGTCCTGACCTCGCCGCACCTGGTGCGCTTCGCCGAGCGGATCCGCATCGCCGGACGGTTGATCACCGACGAAGCCCTCAACGCCCTCACCGACCGGCTCGAGGCGGTCAACGCCGGCCGGCCCATCAGTTTCTTCGAGATCACCACCGTCCTGGCCTTCACGGCCTTCGCCGAGACCCCCGCCGACCTCTGCATCATCGAGGTGGGCCTCGGCGGGCGGTTCGACGCCACCAACATCTTCGCCGACCCGGCCGTCTCGGTGATCACCCCCGTGGACTATGACCACCTGGAGATGCTGGGCCCGGAGCTGTCGAAGATCGCCTGGGAGAAGGCCGGGATCATCAAGGCCGGAAGCCCGGTCGTCTGCGCCCGGCAGCGGGACGAAGCCCTGGCGGTGATCCTGGCGGAGGCGGAGACCCTCGGCGCACCCCTGACCCTGGTGGGCCGCGACGCGGATATCTGGCGCGAGCGGGGGCGGCTGATGGTCCAGGCGCCCGACCGTCTTCTTGACCTGCCCCCTCCGTCCCTGCCTGGGCCGCACCAGTTCGACAACGCCGGGCTGGCGGCCCTGGCTCTCCTGGCCCTGGGCGATCCGCGGGTCACCGAGGCGGCCCTGGGCGCCGGCGCTGCGGCGGCGATCTGGCCGGGCCGGTTCCAGCGCCTGAAGGACGGCCCCCTCGGCCGGCTTGCCGCCGAGCGGGGCTCAGACCTCTGGGTTGACGGCGCCCACAACCCTCACGGCGCCGAGGCCCTCGCCCGGACCTGCGCCGAGATGGGCGCCCGGGACGGCCGCCCCCTCATCCTGGTCGTGGGCCAGTTCGCGCGGAAGGATCCAAGGGGCTTCTTCGCGGCCTTCCGCGACCTGCCCCTGAAGGTCGTGGCCACCACCTTCGATGCGCCCACCGCGCTTGCGCCGGAGGCCCTGGCCGAGGCGGCGAGGGCGGAAGGGTTGCAGGCCGTCGCCGCGCCTGACGTCAGCGCCGCCGTGGCCCTGGCGCTGGAGGGCGAGGGGCCGCCGCCCCGCGTGGTGATCTGCGGCGGCCTTCACTTCGCCGGCGAAGTCCTGGCGCTGAGTCCCGAGACCTGGCCCGCCTAAGTTCCGGCGGCCTTAAGCGCCGCCTGGGTCTCTTGGGGGGTTTAGAAGGCCCTTTTTGCGGTGAACCAGAAGTATCGGCCCTCTTCCCAGCGTCTGTACTCGCGCCCCGAGATCGCCGCCGCCCGCGTCGGTGCGAAGAAGGTGCGCTCGTTTGTGTATCGCCGGCCGAGGGGATTGTAGACGGTGAACCTCAGCTTGAGAGCCCCGAAATGGCTGCTCTCGACGGACATGCGAACCTCAGGATCGATCTCGAAGACGTTCACTTCAGGAACGAAATAGTCGACCTCGGCATCCTGTCCGTCCACCTGGATGCTCCACGAAAGCTTGTGCTCGGGAAGGTCCTGGCGCAGCTCGACCGAGTAGGTCCAGGGGATGAGGGCCGTCAGAGGTCGGGACTGGCCTGAGAGAGGGTCCTCGAACACGGAGTCCCGCCATTCCCCACGTGCATCCAGGCGTAAACCGGGAGCCAGCCAGGACAGGGATGCAGAGGCTCCGACGGTCGCCCCCCAGACCCGGGCGCGGTCGGCGTTGCCCAGACCGAAGTCCCCGCCCGGCAGGATGACGGGCTCCAGGACATCCTCGCGCCACTCATGGAAGATCCCGGCGTTCAGGGCCAGGCCCTCGCGTCCCCGGAAGTCGAGATCGAGGCTCGCACGCGTCTCGGTCTGCGGTCTCAACTGCGTATTGCCCCCCAGGGAGCGGTCGATCCCGACCTCGGTGGAGGCGGCGAAGGCGTCGAAATCCAGCTGTCCGACGGTCCTGCGCAGGCCAATGTCCAGGGTGGCGTTAGGGCTGGGGCGCCATGCCAGGGACAGGGCGGGCTTGAAGAATGTCAGCCGCTGCCGGTTTCGGGCGTCGCCGGTCACGGAGATTTCGGACCATTCTGTCGCCGCCCTCGCGTCCAGCGTCCAGCGTGGCGCCAAGTCGTAGGCGAGGTTGAGGAAGGCTTCGGCGCGCTGCTCGTCAACCACCACGTTGGCGGCCGGGAGAAGGATTGGGGTCAGCTCGCCAGAGGCGTTGCGGCTCGCGAAGGCAAGAGCGGAGTCCAGCCGGTTGAAGGCCGCCTCAGCTCCGATCTCTGGGCGCAGGCGGCCGCCGAGATTCGCAGAGGTGGTCGCCCGGCCGACCCACTCGATCAGCGTACGCTGTGAGTTCGCGGTGGTCTCTGAAGCTGCGATCCCGGGAGGAGTCTCGATCCGGCTGCGGCTTGCGGCCTCTTCGTGTCGCCAGCTTGCTAGGCTGAGGACCTTGAAGGACCAGGCGTTCGGAAACTGTCCCGTCCACTCCCCGCCGAACTCAGCCTCGAAAACGTCCTCCGCGAAGGAAACGCCGCGGAACTGGTCCGCCAGTCCCGAGGGCGCGCGACCGAGGTATCCGGGTCCGCTGAACCGGGAGTTGAAGTCCTCTCCCTCCACCCGTCCGTTGAGTACCAGCTCGCCGCCAAAGGCCTCCCGACGGGCATCGCCGGAGAGCGTGATCTCCACCTCGTCCGCAATGCGGGACTCCTGTTCGAACAGGCCGGGTTCACCTGCGGGTCCGGTCCGCCTGCGGACCCCATCGGATGGATCTCTCCAGGCGTCGAACTGGACTCTCCCGGAGGCCCGCCATCCGCCGATCGGCCCCGACAGGCTCCCCTCCATGTAGGGGCGGATGTCCCCGTCACGGTTGCTGGAGACCGAGACGCCCCAGGAGCCTGAGAGGCTGGTCTCCCGGAGAACAAGGTTCACGATCACGGTCTGGCCGGACGCCTCACTGGTCGTGGGATTGGTGACCAGTTCGATCCGCACCACAGCGGAGGCCGGGATCCTCGCGAGCGCGTCACGCGGTCCTCCGGCCTTTGATCCGGGCCTCGCACCGTTGATCAGGACATTTCCACCGGTATCCCCAAACCCGCGCCGGCTCTCCCCCTGATCGAGGGTGAAGCCCGGGACTCGCGCCACCATGTCGAGTGCGGTGCTGGGGTTAAAGCCGTCAAAGAACTCCCTGGGGTAGGTCGTCACCCGCATGGGTTCCGCGGCGCGCCCAACCTCCGCCGCAGCAAGGTTGAGGGCGATCGCGGTGGAGGCCAAGGCGCAGAGCCCACGAACCATCAAGAGCGACTTCCTGCCGACGGGGTGGGCTTCCTGGATAGATGTCACGGGGGCGGAGCCCGGAGCCCCCGGCTTCACTTTGCGAGGTCGCTTCGACGGCGTCTCGCCCTTACCGGAAAGACCTTGCGCAGGTCCCCGGGGTCCAGGCGGACGGCTCAGCCGACGCCGGACTCGTTCAGCCAGTCGACGATCTTCTGCTTGGGCATGGCGCCGACCTTCATGGCGGTCATCTGACCATCCCTGAACAGCATCATGGTCGGGATGCCGCGCACGCCGTACCGGCTGGGGGTGTTCGGCGAGTCCTCGATGTTCAGCTTGGCCACGGTGACCTGCTCGCCCAGTTCGGCGGCGATCTGCTCCAGCGCCGGCGCGATCTGCTTGCAGGGCCCGCACCACTCCGCCCAGAAGTCCACCAGGACGGGCTTGCCCGACTTCAGGACGTCGGTTTCGAAGGACTCGTCAGTGACGGCGACAGTACCCATGCCGGGCTCCTCGGTTCACAGGGTCCGGACCGGCCGGACAGAATAATCAGATATGGCGCACCGGGCGCAGGGATCAACACCTCTGGTTTCCGAAGGCGCTCAGGATTCCGCCCTGAGGCGGTCGAGAGCCTTCAACAGAAGGGCTTCAGGCGCCTCGGTCAGGGCGGGCCCGTCCGTCCAGACCAGGGCCGCCCGGATCGGCCGGCCGGGATAGAGCTCGCCCAGCACCGCCCAGTACATGGCCAGCTGACGCAGGTAGGCCGGGTCGGCGAGTTCAATGGACGCCGGAGCAGGGCGATTGGTCTTGAAGTCGGCGAACAAGACCTCGTCCGGCCTCACCACAAGCCTGTCGATGCGCCCAGAAATTCTCACGCCGTGCGGCAACCGGCCTGAGCCCCCCACAATGGCCGCCTCGGCCCGCGAGTCCGGACCGAAGAGGAAGGCGAACCCGGGGTGCTCCAGAACGCCGAGAGCCGCTGTGGCCATCTCTTCGACCTGCCCGGCGGACAGCCCGGCCTCCTTGCCCAGAAGCCGTCGCGCGGCGTCGGCCCGGACGCCCTGCGGCAGGTCGGGCAGAACCTGGAGAAGCCGGTGGATCAGTTCCCCACGACGGAACCGGCCCATTCCGGGCGCGCCGGCAAGCGGCGAGACCGCCGCGGCAGGGGCGGCCTCGCCCAGATCCGAGGGTGACGCCAGGCGGGCCAGGGGTTCGGTCCCGGCGGGCAGCGAGAGCCAGGCTGGGGG
>JBJTFE010000021.1:0-7741 GCA_046093265.1 Phenylobacterium sp.
GGCCCTGCCGGCGGGCGAGCGGCTGGCGCCGGAGCGGCTGATGGCCGAGGCGGCGCGGATCGCCACCGAGCCTGAGGTGCGCCCCTTCATGGCCCTGTGGATGGAGGTCATCGCCGCCGCCGCCCGGGGCGAGGGGCCCTATGCCGGCATCGCCCGGCAGGTCACCGCGGGCTTCCTCTCCTGGATCGAGACCCGGCTGGACATCGAAGACGCAGGGCGGCGGTCGGCCACGGCGGGCCTGATCCTGGCCGCCATCGACGGCCTGGCCCTGCTGGAGATCGGCGCGGGGGCGGAGCGGGCCGCGGCCGCCGCGGCCCGGACGGCGGACGTGCGCTTCACGTCCCCAGGTTAGGCCCTCAGGGGCGGTTGAACCCCTCACTCGGCTTCGCCGACAGCTCCCCCATGACGGGGAGCAATTGAGTCGTTGTAATTCCTCCACCTCTGGAGGGGGAGGTGGACCGCGTAAGCGGGCCGGAGGTGGTCTTCGGAGGGGCCGTTGACCCCCTCACCCTTGATCTCTCTAATCCGCGTCCATCTTCAGGGCGGCGATGAAGGCTTCCTGGGGGATGTCGACCTTGCCGAACTGGCGCATGCGCTTCTTGCCGGCCTTCTGCTTGTCCAAGAGCTTGCGCTTGCGGCTCATGTCGCCGCCATAGCACTTGGCGGTCACGTCCTTGCGCAGGGCGCGGATGGTCTCGCGGGCAATGATCCGGCCGCCGATCGCCGCCTGCAGCGGGATCTGGAACATGTGCGGGCTGATCAGGTCCTTCATCTTTTCCACCATGCCCCGGCCGCGGGCCTCGGCCCGGTCGCGGTGGACCAGCATGGACAGGGCGTCGACGGGCTCGCCGTTGACCAGGATGCTCATCTTGACCAGGTCGCCCACCCGGTAGTCCTCGACCTGGTAGTCGAAGGAGGCGTAGCCCTTGGAGACGCTCTTCAGCCGGTCGTAGAAGTCGAAGACCACCTCGTTGAGGGGCAGGTCGTAGATCACCATGGCCCGGCTGCCCACATAGGAGAGCTCGCGCTGCACGCCGCGGCGGTCCTGGCAGAGCTTGATCACCGCACCGAGGTACTCGTCGGGCGTCAGGATGGTGGCCTTGATCCACGGCTCGGCGATGGTGTCGATCTTGACCGGGTCGGGCATGTCGGCGGGGTTGTGCAGCTCCAGCACCTCGCCGTTGGTCAGGGTGATCCGGTAGACCACGCTGGGGGCGGTGGCGATCAGGTCGAGGTCGAATTCGCGCGACAGGCGCTCCTGGATGATCTCCAGGTGCAGCAGGCCCAGGAAGCCGCAGCGGAAGCCGAAGCCGAGGGCCGCCGAGGTCTCCATCTCGTAGGTGAAGCTGGCGTCGTTCAGGCGCAGGCGGCCGATGGCGGCGCGCAGGTCCTCGAAGTCGGCGGCGTCCACCGGGAAGAGGCCGCAGAAGACCACCGACTGGGCGACGCGGAAGCCCGGCAGGGGGCTGGCCGTCTGGCGCTTCTCCTCGGTGAGGGTGTCGCCCACGGCGGCGTCGGCCACCTGCTTGATCTGGGCGGTGATGTAGCCGATCTCGCCGGGGCCCAGTTCGTCGACCTCGACCTGCTTGGGCCGGAAGACGCCGATGCGGTCGACCTGGTGCACGGCGCCGGAATTGATCATCCGCACCTTCATGCCGGCGCGCAGGCGCCCGTCCATGACCCGCACCAGCACCACGACGCCCAGGTAGGGGTCGTACCAGGCGTCCACCAGCAGGGCCTTCAGGGGGGCGTCGATGTCGCCCTTGGGGGCCGGCAGGCGGGTGACAACGGCCTCAAGGACGTCCGCGATCCCCTCCCCGGTCTTGGCCGAGCAGAGGACGGCGTCGGAGGCGTCGATGCCGATCACGTCCTCGATCTGCTCGCGCACCCGGTCCGGGTCGGCGGCGGGCAGGTCGATCTTGTTCAGGACCGGGACGATCTCGTGGTCGTTGTCGATGGCCTGGTAGACATTGGCCAGGGTCTGGGCCTCGACGCCCTGGCTGGAATCCACCACCAGGATGGAGCCCTCGCAGGCGGCCAGGCTGCGGCTGACCTCGTAGGCGAAGTCCACATGCCCCGGGGTGTCCATCAGGTTGAGGATGTAGGTCTCGCCGTCCCGGGCCTTGTACTCGAGGCGCACGGTCTGGGCCTTGATGGTGATGCCCCGCTCGCGCTCGATGTCCATGTTGTCGAGGACCTGCTCGGTCATCTCGCGCTGGGTCAGCGCGCCTGTCTCCTGGATGAGGCGGTCGGACAGGGTCGACTTGCCGTGGTCGATGTGGGCCACGATCGAGAAATTGCGGATTCGGCTGAGCGGGATGGTCATGTCGGGGCGGGGATTAGCACACTCCGGCGGCCGGGGGCGAGGCCGGTTCAGAGCCGGTCGCGAAGGGCGTACCAGGTGAGGCCGGCGATGGTCAGCGGTCGGCGCAGCCAGCGCCCGCCGGGGAAGGTCGGGGCGGGCAGCCGGCGCAGGGACTGAAGGGCCTCAGCCGCCGCCTCGTCCCCCGCCGCCTCCAGCCCGAGGAGATGGCCGACATAGGGCGCCAGCATGACCCCCTGCCCGGAGTAGCCCGCCGCCAGGGTCACGCCGGGCGCAGGGGCGGAGACCAGGGGCGTGCGATGCAGCGTCACCCCCACCGATCCGCCCCAGGCATGGGTGATGCGCACATCCGCAAGGTCGGGGTAGATCTTCAGGAGGCTGCGTCGGACATAGCCCGCCAGGTCGGCGGGATAGGTCTGGCGGTAGGTCTCGCCGCCGCCGAACAGCAGCCGCCCGTCGTCGGTCTTGCGGAAATAGTTCACGACAAACCGGGTGTCCGCCGCCGCCGCCCCGCTGCGCAGGATCCGGTCGGCCCGCGCCCCCAGGGGTTCGGTGACGAGGACAAAGTTGTTGATCGGCATGACCCGGTCCCGGGCCGCCCCGGCGATGGCGGTCAGGTAGCCGTCGCCGGTCAGGATCAGACGATCGCAGAGGATCCGGCCCGTCGGCGTGGTCACCTCGATCCCCCCGCCCCGGCGCGTCCAGGACAGGGCCGGCGCGCCCTCGCAGATCCGCCCCCCGGCGGCGAGGACCGCCCGCGCCAGGCCGAGGGCCAGGTTGAGGGGGTGGAGATGGCCGCCGTCCCGGTCGAGAACGCCGCCGTGATAAACCGGCGTTCCCAGGTCCTCGGCTAGCGCCTCCCGGGACACCAGGCTGAGCGCTTCGCAGCCATAGACCCGGGCCATGTGCTCCACATGGGCGGCGTCGCCCCTTTCCCCGCCCGGACGGTGGCGGGCGAGGATCAGGCCGGGCCGGTAATCGGACTCCGGCGCGGCGTCGGCGAGGAGGCCGGCCAGGTGGGCCCGCGCGGTCTCGGCCAGCTTCCAGAGCCGCAAAGCCTCGTCGCGGCCGACCCGGGCCTCGAGCCAGGCCTGGTCCTGCCGATGGCCAGGATGGGCCTGACCGCCGTTCCGTCCCGAGGCGCCAGAGCCGACCTTCGCCTGCTCAAGCACCACCACGGGGACACCGGCCCGCGCCAGGGCCAGGGCCGCGCCCAGGCCGGTGAAGCCGGCGCCGACCACGCAGACGCCGGTGCGGACGTCGCCCTCCGGGGGCGGCAGGTCCGGCAGGCGGAGGGCGGCCGTCTCGGCGTACCAGGAGCCCTCGGGGTGACCGTCATTGCGCATGGCGCGAAGATCAGACGTTCAGCAGCAGGAACTCGCGCTCCCAGGGGCTTATGGTCTGCATGAAGGTCTCATACTCGGACCGCTTCACCGCCGCGTAGGCGCCGCAGAACCCTCCGCCGAGAACATCTCTCAGGGCATCGCTCTGCTCGAAAAGGACCAGGGCCTCCAGAAGATTGCGCGGAAGCTCGATGCCCAGGGCCGCAGCGTCGGTGGCGACCGGTTCCGTAGGGGTCAGGTCCTGGGTCATGCCCAGCCAGCCCGCCGCCAGGACAGCGGCGGTGGCCAGATAGGGGTTGGCGTCGGAGGAAGGGATCCGGTTTTCCAGCCGGCGGTTGGCGGGGTCGGAGGGTGGAACCCGCAGTCCGCAGGTTCGATTGTCATATCCCCACTGGGTGTTGACCGGCGCCCCGGTGCCCCGGGCGATTCGGCGATAGGAATTCACATAGGGCGCCAGCACGGCCATGATCGCCGGCAGGTATCGCTGCTGTCCGGCGATGAACGAAAGATAGGCCCGCGTCTCAGCTCCCGTCTTGCGGTCGGAGAACAGGGGCCGTCCGTCGGCGTCCAGGATGGACTGGTGGATGTGCATGGCGCTGCCGGGCTCGCCCGCCATCGGCTTGGCCATGAAGGTGGCGTAGATGTCGTGCTCTAGGGCCGCCTCGCGGATGGTGCGCTTGAACATGAAGACCTGGTCGGCCAGTTCGAGCGGGTCGCCGTGCCGGAGGTTGATCTCCATCTGGGCCACGCCGCTTTCGTGGATCAGGGTGTCGATCTCCAGCCCCTGGGCCTCGGAGTATTCGTACATGTCCTCGAAGAGGGCGTCGAACTCGTTGACCGCGGCGATGGAATAGCCTTGCCGGCCTGTCTCGGGACGTCCGGACCGGCCGATCGGCGGCCGCAGGGGATAGTCGGGGTCCGTGTTCTTGTCGACCAGATAGAACTCCAGTTCCGGGGCGATTACGGGGGTCCAGCCCTTGTCCCTGTAGAGGTCCAGCACCCGCCGCAGCACCTGTCGGGGCGCCTCCTCGACGGGTCGGCCATCGGGGTGGAAAGCGTCGTGAATGACCTGGGCGGTCGGATCCTGGGCCCAGGGGACGACGGCCAGGGTGGCGAAGTCCGGGTTCATGAAGATGTCGGTGTCGGACTGCACCGCGGCGACCGCGCCCAAGACCTCGGGGAAATCACCCGTAATGGTCTGATAGAAGACCGCCAGGGGCAGGTTCATGGACGGCGCGCCCAGGAACTTCCGGACCGGCATGATCTTGCCCCGGGCCACGCCGGCAAGGTCCGGCACGAGGCACTCGATCTCCTCAATGGATTGCCGCGCCAACCAGGGCCCGGCGGCCTCAAGCGAGGCGACGCCGCGCTTCTCCCGCGCCTCTGGGGGCGGGCGGCGCTTGCGGGAACTCATGCGGAAGCCTCCGGTTTCAAGGCCCGCAGGACAGGCTCGGCCTCGTCCAGCGACCGACGGATGATGGCGACCAGCCGGTCGATCTCGGCGTGGGTGATGATCAGGGGAGGACAACAGACGATGGAGTCGCGGATACCGCGCACCATCAGGCCGTTGCGGATGCAGAAGTCCCGCACCACCGGCCCGGCCTCGCCCTCCTTGTCGAGGAACCGCTTGTTGGTCCCCGGTTCGCGGACGATCTCCACGGCTCCGATCAGGCCGAGGGAGCGGGTCTCGCCCACCAGGGGATGGTCGTTCAGGGTGGCGAGCGCGCGGGCGAGGTAGGGGCCGGTGTCCTCCCGGGTGCGGTCGACCAGGCCCTCGCGCTCGATGATGTCGAGATTGGCGATCGCCACCGCCGCCGCCGTAGGGTGGCCGCTGTAGGTGTAGCCGTGGACGAAATCGCCACCCTTCTCGCGGAGTTCGGCGACGATGTGGTCGGCCACGCCGGTAGCGCTGATCGGCAGGTAGCCGGAGGAAAGGCCCTTGGCCATGGTGATCATGTCCGGCTTCACGCCGTAGTGGTGGTGGCCGAACCACTGACCCAGCCGGCCGAAGCCGCAGATGACCTCGTCGCAGACCAGCAGTACCCCGTACTTTCGGCAGATGGCCTCCACCCGTGGCCAGTAGCCCTCAGGCGGGATGATGACCCCGCCGGCGCCCTGCACCGGCTCGCCGATGAAGGCGGCGACGTTCTCCGGGCCGACCTCAAGGATCTTGTCCTCGATGGCCTGGGCGGCCCGCACGGCGAAGGCGGCCGGGTCCTCGCCGAAGCCTTCGCCGAACAGATAGGGCTGCATGACATGTGCGACGCCGGGAAGCGGCAGGTCGCCCTGAGCGTGCATGGCCTTCATGCCGCCCAGAGAGACCCCCGCCACTGTGGACCCATGATAGGCGTTCCACCGGCTGATGAAGACGCGCCTCTGGGGCTCCCCCTTCAGCTTCCAGTAATGCCGGGCGAGACGGAAGACGGTGTCCACCGCCTCGGAGCCCGAGGAATTGAAGAAGACGTGACTGAGGTGGCCGCCCATCTTGCCGGCGATGCGGGCCGCCAGCTTGACCGTCGGCGGCGTCGCCGTGCGGAAGAAGGTGTTGTAGTAGGGCAGCTCGAGCATCTGCTCGTAGGCGGCCTTGGCCAGCTCCTCGCGGCCGTAGCCGACATTCACGCACCAGAGGCCCGCCATGCCGTCGAGCAGGGCCCGGCCCTCCCCGTCGACGATGGTGCTGCCCTCGGCACGGGTGATGATCCGGCTGCCGCCCAGGCTGGCGATCAGGCGGTGATCGGCCTGGGCCGGCAGGTGATGGGCGAGGTCCAGGCGGCGAAGCTCTGGGATGTCGTGGTTGCGGATCGGGACGCTCACGCGGGAAACTCCTGGACGGTTCAGCGAACGAGCGATTCGCCCCGCAGGGCCCGCCCGAAGATGCCGAAGAATACCTGACTCTGTGGGTTTTCGCCCGTACGCCATTCCGGATGCCACTGGACGGCCAGGACCGGGGCGGAATTCACCCGGGCGGAGAAGGCTTCGACCACCCCGTCATCGGCCCGGGCCTCCACGGACAGGCCGTCGCCCAGGCGCTGGACGCCCTGGTAGTGCACCGAGTTCACCCGAATGCGGGCCTGTCCCAGGGCGCCGGCGAGTACGCCGCCCGGGGTGAGGTCGACGTCATGGACATGGTCAAACATCTCGTTGAAGCCGACCTCGTCCGGCGCATGGTGGCGCAGGAGGTCGGGATTTTCAGAGACGTCCCGGCGCAGGGTCCCGCCAAAGGCGACGTTCAGCTCCTGGAAGCCCCGGCAGATGCCGAAAACAGGCCGGCCCAGGTCGAGCATGGCGCGGATGAGGTCGCCGGTCATGGAGTCCCGGGCGGGGTCGAAGGGCCCGGGCGCATCGTCCGCCGCCTCGCCGTAGGCGCCCGGATCGAGATTCGAGGGGCTGCCGGTCAGCAGGAGCCCGTCCAGGCGGCTCGCCACGTCGACAGCGCGCATGAGCCCGGGCATGGATGGCACCAAAAGGGCCGCAACATCAGAATAGGCCATGGCCGAGGCCACATAGCGGTTCATGACCGCCTGGGCGGGCTCGATCCCGACGGTGCGGGTGCAGCAGATGATGCCGGCGACGGGGCGGGACATATCAGCTCAGCAGGACGGCGGGCGAGCAGGCGTGCCAGCCGAGCCAGACCTCCTCGCCAAGGGCGAAGTCCTCCTGATCCCAGCGGGTGAGGTTGGAGCGCATCACCTTGATCCGGCGGCCGTCGGCGATCTCGACCTCGTAGGTGCTTTCGCTGCCCAGGTAGGACTCGTGGCGGATCACGCCCCGCACCAGGTTGGAGCCGGCGGGGGAGTCGTCCAGCACCGGCGGGGGCTGGTCGGGCGCGTACTTGTGCAGTTCGATCTTCTCAGGCCGCAGGGCCGCCCAGACGTTGGCGCCCTTCGCGCCGGTCACGCCGTGGTCGAGATAGATGTCCGTCGGAAGTTCCGGCGAACGGATCACCGCCTGATCCTGTTCATCGACGGTCAGGACGCCCTCGAACAGGTTCACCGAGCCGATGAAATCCGCCACGAACCGGCTGCCGGGGAATTCGTAGAGGTCGTTGGGCGTGGCCACCTGCTGGAGGAGACCG
>JBJTFE010000022.1:0-2574 GCA_046093265.1 Phenylobacterium sp.
GATCGGGACGCGCTCGGCCCTGCAGAAGCAGGCCCGGGCCTTCGTCGAGGCCCGCTTCGAGATCTACGGCCGGTCGGCGCAGGACGCCTTCATGAACGAGATCCTGGCCGAGCGCAGCTTCGGCGCCCTGGGGCGCAGCGACACCGAGCGCATGCGGGCCCTGGTGGAGCGCATGGCCAAGCGGCTGGCGGTGCGGCACGCCCGTCGCCGCAAGGTGAAGGACCGGGGGCGGCTGGACGTCCGGCGCACTCTCCGGGCCAATGCCGGGCACGACGGCGTGCCCTTCGACATCATCTGGAAGATCAAGCGCAAGGACCGGCCGAAGATCGTGGCGGTCTGCGACGTCTCGGGCTCGGTGGCCCAGTACGTCCGCTTCCTCCTGCTCTTCCTCCACGCCCTGAAGGAAAAGGTCACCGACCTGGAGACCTTCGCCTTCTCGGCCCACCTGGCCGATGTCAGCCGGCCGCTGGAGACCCTGCCCTTCGAGACGGCCATGCGGGCCATTGTCGACGAGGTGGGCTCGGGCGGGACGGACTATGGCGCGGCCTTCCTGGAGCTGGACCGGGACTTCGGAGAGGTCATCGACCGGCGCACCACCGTGCTGGTGCTGGGCGACGGGCGCTCGAACTATTCCAATCCGCGCCTGGACGTCTTCAAGCAGATCGCCGACCAGGCCAAGCGGCTGGTCTGGCTCTGCCCGGAGCCGGCGACGAACTGGGGCTCGGGGGACAGCTGCCTGCTGGAGTACCGGCCCTTCTGCACCCTGCTCACCCACTGCTCGACCGTCACCGACCTGGAACGGGCGCTCGACGAAATCCTGATGGCCTACGACTAGACGGCTTCCGCGCAGCGGGCCGGAGGGGTTTGCGGAGAGGCCGTTGCACCCCCTCACCCTGCTTCGCAGGGAGCTCCCCCTGATGGGGAGCAATTAAGTGATTGTAATTCCTCCACCTTCCAGGGGGAGGTGGACCGCGCAGCGGGCCGGAGGGGGTCTGCGGAGGCGCTTGGCGCACTTCGTCGGCTTTGCGGCGGCGCCTGGATGCGCTGAGCGCCGATTCGTTCTAGATCAGCGTCAGGCAGGCAAGCGCAGGTTCCGGGAGTCTCAACCCATGAGGGTTCAGGGAAAGGTCATCGTTGTCACCGGCGGTGCCGACGGCATTGGCGCGGCCCTCTGCCGGCGGTTCGCCCGGGAGGGCGCAGCCCACGTCGCCGTGGTCGACCTCAACGGGGACGGGGCGGCGAAAGTGGCGGCGGAGATCGGGGGCTCGTCCTACGCGGTGGACGTCTCTGACCCCTCGGCCGTCGAGGCCATGGTCCGGGCGGTGGAGGCCGCACACGGGCGGATCGACCTCCTCTGCCAGAACGCCGGGGTCGGCGGCGGAGAGCCCGACCCGGACAACGCCGCCTCGGCCTCGGACGCGGTCTGGAACCGGGCCTGGGGGGTCAATGTCATGGCCCATGTCTACGGCGCCCGGGCGGCCCTGCCCGGCATGATCGCCCGGGGTGAGGGCTATATCCTGAACACCGTTTCGGCGGCGGGCCTCCTGTCGCAGATCGGCAGCGCGGTCTACTCCACCACCAAGCATGCGGCCATCGGCTTCGCCGAGAGCCTGGCCATCGCCCAGGGCGACCTGGGGATCAAGGTGTCGGTCCTCTGCCCGCAGGGCGTCGACACGGCCATGCTGAGGGCCGGCGGCGGCCAGGAGCAGCCCCAGAACCTGGACGGCGTCCTGTCTCCCGACGAAGTGGCCGAGGCCGTGGTGAAGGGGTTGGAGGCGGAGAGTTTCCTGATCCTGCCGCACGAGATCGTCCGCACCTACATGCAGCGTAAGACGGCGGACTATGACCGTTGGCTGGGCGGCATGCGCCGGCTACGGGCGAAGGTGCTGGGCCGGGCCTGACCCGCGCCGACGCCACCTCCGCCGCAGTTTTGACTCGCCCCCCTGAGGCGCCGCGTATACACCGCCGGGGGAAATCGCCTCCGGAACCGGCCCCCTGAACGGCCGGTCCGGAAACCGCAGAGCGAGGAAACGCATGACCGCCATCAACTCCGTGACCGACCTTTCGATGGACGGCGACGTCGCCGTCATCACCCTGAACTCGCCGCCGGTGAACGCGCTCTCGGCCAATGTGCGCGAGGGGCTGTTCGAGGGCTTCAAGGCCGCCACGGCCAACCCGGCCGCCAAGGCCATCGTGCTGATCTGCGAAGGCCGGACCTTCATCGCCGGCGCCGACATCACCGAGTTCGGCGGCGCCTCGCGCGGGCCGTCGCTGTTCGACGTTCAGGAAATGATGGAGAACGCGCCCAAGCCGGTGATCGCCGCCATCCACGGCACCGCCCTCGGCGGCGGCCTGGAGGTCGCCCTGGTCGCGCACTACCGCGTCGCGGTCCCCTCGGCCCGCCTCGGCCTGCCCGAGGTGAACCTCGGCCTTCTGCCGGGCGCCGGCGGCACCCAGCGCCTGCCCCGCGTGGCGGGTCCTGAGAAGGCCCTCGAGATGATGACCTCGGGCCGCCACGCCCCGGCCAAGGAGGCCCTGGAGATGGGCCTGGTCGACGAGCTGGCCGAGGAAGGC
>JBJTFE010000023.1:0-3686 GCA_046093265.1 Phenylobacterium sp.
CCCCTTCCCCGCCTGCCCCCAGCGCCGGGCCAGCAGCCGTGCGCCGATCACGATCTGCGCCAGGAGGGCGGCGATCAGGACCGGCTCGACAACCGGATTTCTATAGAGGCCTTGGCTCGCCTTCAGGGCCCGGATGTGCGCCTGCGGCCCCATCACCGCCGTCAGATGGGTGGCGAGGTGGCCGAGGATGAAGACAGCGAGCCCGACGGCGAGGATCCGATGGGCGCGGACGATAGGCGGGGCTGAGGTCATGTCCCGATCCCCCGGCACCCGCCGCCCCTTAGTTCCTCTCGGTATCCACCAGCTTGTTCTTGCGGATCCAGGGCATCATGGCGCGCAGGCGGGCGCCCACCTCCTCGATGCCGTGCTCGGAGGCGCGGCGGCGGGTGGCCTTGAAGCTGGGCTGGCCGGCCTGGTTCTCCAGCATGAAGTCGCGCACGAAGCGGCCGGACTGGATGTCCTCCAGCACGCGCTTCATCTCGGCCTTGGTCTCGGGGGTGATGATGCGCGGGCCGGTCACGTACTCGCCGTACTCGGCGGTGTTGGAGATCGAGTAGTTCATGTTGGCGATGCCGCCCTCATAGATGAGGTCGACGATGAGCTTCACCTCGTGCAGGCACTCGAAATAGGCCATTTCGGGGGCGTAGCCGGCCTCCACCAGGGTCTCGAAGCCGGCGCGGATCAGCTCCACCAGGCCGCCGCACAGCACGGCCTGCTCGCCGAACAGGTCGGTCTCGCACTCCTCGCGGAAGGTGGTCTCGATCACGCCGGAGCGGCCGCCGCCGATGGCCGAGGCGTAGGCCAGGCCGAAGTCGAGGGCGTTGCCCGTGGGGTTCTGGTGGATGGCGATCAGGCAGGGCACGCCGCCGCCCTTCTCGTACTCGCCGCGCACGGTGTGGCCGGGCCCCTTGGGGGCGACCATCAGCACGTCCACCGTGGACTTGGGCTCGATCAGGTTGAAGTGGATGTTCAGGCCGTGGGCGAACAGGAGGGCTGCGCCGTCGCGCAGGTTGGGGGCGATCTCGGCGTTGTAGATGCCGCGCTGCAGTTCGTCGGGCGCCAGCACCATCAGGGCGTCGGCCCACCTGGCGGCCTCGGCCACGCTCATCACCTTCAGGCCGTCGGCCTCGACCTTGCGGGCCGTGGCGGAGTCGGGCCGCAGGGCGACGGCGACGTTCTTGGCGCCGGAGTCGCGCAGGTTCAGGGCGTGGGCGCGCCCTTGCGAGCCATAGCCTACAATCGCGATCTTCTTGTCCAGAATGCGGGCGAGGTCGGCGTCGCGATCGTAATAGACGCGCATGGGCGGTCTCCTTTGGACAAGACGGGCGCATCGCCGCTCGGCGCCTGCGCGGAAGTGCGCCGCTTGAAGGGGAAATTTCCCGCCGCGTCAAGCAAGGCCGCCCCTACCAGAAGAGGGTGTAGGCCACCTGGACGATGCGCCCGGTCCACAGGTCCACCAGGACGGCGTCGCGTCCCAGCCGCACCCAGGCGAAGCCGACGGGCGGGACCGGCAGGCCATAGCTCCACCAGGACTCGATCCGGTAGCGCGGCGTCCACCAGGTCCAGGGCAGGACCTCTCCATACCCCCAGCGGCGTGGCGCGGAGCCCGTCGGCGGGACCCACGGCCCGCCCCGGTAGCGGTAGGACGGGATCCAGACCGGCGGGTACCCGCGCGGGTCATAGCGTGGCGGGCGGTGACGGTCATAGCGGTCGGCGCGATAGTCGTCGTAGCGGTCGTAACGGTCGTAGCGATCCCAGCCCCAGGACCCGTGGGACTCGTATCCGCCGCGACGCCGCCGGTCTTCCTCGCGGCGGTCATCATGGCGGTCTCGGTCAGCTCGACCCGGCTCGGGTCGCGTTTCGGGGCGGGTTTCGGGGCGCGGGCCCTCCCGGGGCTGACCGAACCGTCCCCAGGCCTCGGGGCGACGCGGCTCGCCCGGCGTCGGCGCAGCAGACGCCGGGGGTGCGGGCGCCTCTTCCACCGGCTCGCCCCGGGGATCAAAGCGCTGGCTCTCGCCCCGGGGAGGCTGGAAGACGGCCGGGGCCTCGCCCGCATCCGTCTCCTGGGCGGCGGAGGCCCCGGCGGCGACACTGATCGCCAGGGTGAGCGCCAGGAGGGAGGGGTGCGTGGAACGCGGGTTCATGTGCCTTGCCTTCTTCAGCCGGGGCGAAGCGCGCCCCGGGCGGTTGTCGCCCCCATGCGCATCACATTAGGAAGGGCAAGCTGAACCGCGCTTGAACGCGCCAGACCCGAGGATCGAAGGAATGCCCGCCCTGCCCCAGGATGTCGTCGGCTACTGGCGCAACGCCGGCCCCCGGCGCTGGTTCCGCAAGGACGCCGCCTTCGACGAGGCCCTGCGCCTGCGTTTCGAGCCCGTTCATTTCGCCGCCGCCCGGGGCCAGTATGACGACTGGGCCTACGAGGCCGAGCCGGCCCTGGCCCTGATCCTCCTGCTCGACCAGTTCCCGCGCAACTTCTTCCGCGACACGGCCCACGCCTTCGCCACTGACGGCAAGGCGCGGAAGATGACCCGGCTGGCCCTGCGCCGGGGCCTGGACCTGCAGGTCGAGGCCGAGCTGCGCCACTTTCTCTACATGCCCCTGGAGCACTCGGAGGACCCGGCCGACCAGGCCGACTGCGTGCGGCTGATCCAGGCCCTCTGCACCGAGACCGGCGACACCGAGCTGCTCCGCTTCGCCGAGATGCACCGCGACATCATCGACCGCTTCGGCCGCTTCCCGCACCGTAACGCCGCCCTGGGCCGGGAAAGCACGCCGGCCGAGCTGGCCTTCCTCGCCGACGGCGGATTCGCGGGATAAGTCCGCCCCGCCTGTGGACCCCGGGCCCGGCGCCGGTTTCCGCGGGTGCGCGAATCGGGTGGATTAGGGGCCCGTCCGGAGCCGCCATGAACGCCCCCGCCCGCATCGCCGCTGACGATCCCGCCCCGGGAAGCGAGGTCGCGCTCGAACAGCCCTATCTCGACCTGCTGGCCGACATCCTGGCCAACGGCGTCGACCGGCCGGATCGCACCGGCGTCGGTACGCGAGGAGTCTTCGGCCGACAGATGCGCTTCGACCTGTCGCGCGGCTTTCCCCTCCTGACCACCAAGACCCTGCACAGGCGTTCCATCGTGGTGGAGCTGATCTGGTTCCTGCGCGGCGAGACCAATGTCCGCTGGCTGCAGGAGCGGGGGGTCAGCATCTGGGACGAATGGGCCGACGCCGAGGGCGAGCTGGGGCCGGTCTATGGCCGCCAGTGGCGCTCCTGGGCCGCGCCGGATGGCCGGGTCTTCGACCAGATGGCCGCCCTGGTCGAAGGGCTGAAGCGCAGTCCCGAGAGCCGCCGGCACATCGTCACCGCCTGGAACCCGGCGGACGTGGACGACATGGCCCTGCCGCCCTGCCACTGCCTCTTCCAGTTCCACGTGGCGAACGGGCGGCTGTCCTGCCAGCTCTACCAGCGCTCGGCGGACGTCTTCCTCGGCGTGCCCTTCAACATCGCCTCCTACGCCCTCCTGACCCACATGGTGGCGGCGGTGACGGGGCTGGAGGCCGGCGACTTCGTCCACACCCTCGGCGATGCGCACCTCTACCTGAACCACCTGGACCAGGCCCGCGAGCAGATGGCCCGGACGCCCCTGCCCCCGCCCCGGCTGGAGCTGGCGGCCCGCGACGACCTCTTCGCG
>JBJTFE010000024.1:0-5627 GCA_046093265.1 Phenylobacterium sp.
CCGAAGGGCCGAGGCGCCGGGCGGCGTTGCGACATACATCGTGCCGGAGATCACGCTGTGCGGGTGGATGTGGCCGGAATGCGAGGCGCCGGGCTTCAGTATGTTGACCCAAAGGCTGTCCATCTTCAGGCGCCCGGCCCCCAGGTCCAGGTGCAGGTCCTTCGCATAGCTGCGCACGATCCGGTCCAGACGGCGCTTCAGGTCGTCGAAGACGCTGGCCCGGCGGGGCAGGTCGTCGAGGGACGCATAGGAGGTGTAGCCGCCATAGCCGTTCTTCCGGCACCAGTCGCGCCCGGCGGCGTCCTCGGCCTCCAGCATGCGGCAGGCGGCCGCCAGGTCGGCGAGGAGGACGTCAAAACCGGCCTGCCCGGCCAGGGTGGTCTCGCAGATGCGGGTGGGGAAGAGGTCGCGGACGGTCATGCCTGACCGCTAGGCCCAGCAGGGCCCGCTGTCAAAACCCGGCGGGGTGGAAAATCAGGCGAGGATGTCCAGCAGGGCGCCCTGCATCTCGTCGGCCGTGCGGATGACGGCGATGTTGGCGCTGAAGTCCGTCTTGGCCAGGCTCATGTCGACGATTTCAGACGCCAGATCGACGTTGGCGCCCTCCACACCCATTTCCGAAATCCGCTGGGCGGACTGCGCGAAGCGGTTCGAGGCGGCGGTGAGCCCGTACTGGGCGATGGCGATCGGGTTCATGATCTCAGTCTCCGTGGGACGCATCCTGGACCCTCCGGCGTAAACAAAAAACCCACGAAAGACGGTGAAGCCGGGTTAAGCTATTGGCGTCTTCCCGGATGCACCCCGAAGGAGCGCCAAGATGCTTATCGCCCTCTGGCTCGCCGCCGCCGTCACCACCGTCTGCCTCGAGGTGGACGGAAGCCTGAGCCCCGTGATCTGCAAGGCGCCCGCCAGCCGGCTGGACGCCCGTCGGGAGGTCTGCGAATGCCCGACGGGGCGCAGGACAGAGGCGCCGGTCTGCGCCGCCGGTGAGGTTCCTCCCCCGGACAACCGGGCGCTGAACGCCTTCCGGCGCAAGGCCGGAAAGGATGGCAGCCTGGTCGGGGATCGTTTCCAGGGCCGGCCCGTCTGCGTTCCGCCCCCCGGCGCGGCTCCGCGGCGGCCGTGATTTCGCCCGAATGATCAGCAGGCTGGGCCGACCGGAGACCCTATGAAGAAGATTTCCGTCCCCGCCTTGATCGCCGGGTTTGCCCTCCTCGTCACCGCCCCGGCCCTGGCGCAGGTCGCTCCGGGCCTGCCCGAGGACCCCGGAGCCGCCGTGGTGGAGGAACTGGTCGTCCAGGCCAAGGAACCGGGTCCGGCCTGGTGGGTGGTGAGCGACGCAGACTCCACAGTCTACATCCTGGGCATGCCCGGCGGCCGCATTCCGCCGAAGTCCGGCTGGGACCGGCGCTATCTGGATCGTCGGCTGAAGGGCGCCAACAGCCTGATCCTGGCCGACTCGGTCCGCGTCAGCGTCGGAATCCGGTCCTTCGGCGAGGCCATGCGCCTCTATCGGAGCGTCAGGTCGAACACTCCCCTGGAGACTCGCTTGCAGGAGCCGCTGCGCTCACGCTTCATCGCCGCGCGGCAAAAGGTCGGCCAGCCAGAGCGGCGCTATGCGAACTGGACGCCCTTCGTCGCCTCCCTGATGCTGGTGGGCGACGCCACGCCCAGGGGTTGGGTCGATCCCCGGGACGACATCATCCGGGCGGCGCGCAAGGCGAAGGTCCGGCGCGTCGAAACCCGCGCACACGATGTCACCGATCTTGCCCGCGATGCGCTCGGGTCGATGGACCCGACCCTGGAGACCGCATGCCTCTCCGCCGCCGTCCGCACCGTGGAGCGCGCCCGGCCCGAACCTGTCGCCCAGGGGTGGGCGGAAGGGGATGTAGCCGCCGCCATCAGCGGGCCCCGCGACTTTCAGGGGTGCATCCTCCTGCTCAATGGCGGCGCGAAGGTCTGGCGTCAGATCGGGGCCGAACACGCCCGGCTGATCGCCGAAAGCCTCGGGACGCCCGGCCACAGCGTGGCCCTCGCCGACATCAGCATGCTGGTCGCGGAGGAGGGCATACTGCAGAAGCTCAAGGCCCGGGGATTCACCGTCATCGGCCCCGGCGGGAGCTGATCGGCCTCAGACCAGGGGCGGACCCTTGCCGAGGGCGGCGTAGGCCTGCTTCTGGAAGATCGGCAGGGCCGCCCGGCCCCCCATGCGCTGGCCGGTGGCCACCTGGCTGGCGGATTCCGGTCCCAGCTCCATGGAGTTCTGGATCAGGTAGATGAGGATCATGTCCTCCTCCGGGTCGGCCTGCCACCAGGTGCCGAAGGCGCCCGGCCAGCCGAAGGCGCCGGTCGAGCCTGCGCCCATCCAGGCCTGCTTCTCCGGGTCGGTGATCACCGAGACGCCCAGGCCGAAGCCCTGGCCCAGCCAGAACGGAATGCCCATGAAGGGAATGGCCCTCTGCTCCGGGGTCAGCCGGTTCGAGGTCATCAGGTCGAAGGTGTCCTCGCGGATCAGGCGCACGCCGTCGAGCTCGCCCCGGTTCAGCATCAGCCGGGCGAAGGTCAGGTAGTCGTCGACGGTGGAGATCAGGCCGCCGCCGCCGGCGCAGAAGGCCGGAGGATGGTCCTCGTGGACGAAGGAGACGTCCTTGAGCGGCGCGTCGTCCTCGGCCTTGTAGAGCTTGGCCATCCGGTCGCGCTTTTCCGGCGGGCACCAGAAGTCGGTGTCCGTCATGCCGAGGGGCTCCAGGATCCGCGCCTTCAGGAAGTCCTGATAGGTGGTCTCGGCGATCCGGCCGACCAGGAAGCCCAGCACGTCCGTGGCGTGGCTGTAGTGGAACCGCTCGCCCGGGGCGTAGGAGAGGGGCAGGCCGGCGAGCCGCTCCATCCACTGGTCGGGCCCGTGCGGGTTGCCCAGGGGCGGGCCCAGAACCTCCTGATGGGCGTGGGCGATGGGGCCGACCGAGGTGAAGCCATAGGCCAGGCCCGAGCGGTGGGTCAGGAGATCCTCCACCGTGATGTCGCGGGGCGCGTCGACCACTTCGTCCAGGGGCCCCGAAGCCGACTTCAGCACCTTCATGCCCGAGAATTCCGGCGCCCATTTCGTGATCGGGTCGTCCAGCTTCAGCCGGCCCTCCTCCATCAGCATCAGGGCCAGGACCGAGGTCAGGGGCTTGGTCATGGAGGCGATGCGGAACATCGTGTCGCGGGTCATCGGCTTGTCGCCGGCGATATCGCGCTGGCCCAGGGCGTTCAGCTGGACGATCTCGCCCTTGCGCCAGATCAGCGTGACGAAGCCCGACAGGTCGCCCGCGTCGACCACCCCCTGGAGGGCGCCGGGGATCTTGTTGATGAGATTCATGTCCATGGTCGTCCTCCCGGCGGGCGTTGCGCCCCCTTGTCTGCTGCGTCTTCTCCCGTCCGGCGGGCGGGGCGTCAAGCGGGCGTCGCCTCGGGCCTGGAACCGAGATAGGATAACCGCCTGAAACGGAGCCGTTCGATGCCGATGAAACCCTCTTCCTGGCTCTTTCTGGCCGCCGCCCTCGCCCTGGCGTCCGCCTGCGCGCCCCCCCTGCCCAAGGGCGTGGACGCCGATGTCCTGGAGAGGGCGGTGGGCGATGCCGTGGGCGATCCCAACACCTGCGTGCTGGTCGGTCAAGCCGGGTCTGGGCGGATCGTCTGGCGTTACGGGACCGGCATCGGATGCAGCACGGTCTGGCCCGCCTGCAGCGGGACGCAGACGCGTACGGTCGCAGACCTGATGAAGGGGACGGGCCGTCAGGGCGCGGAAATCCGGGCCTCGTGCGCCTCAAACCCCGATCGCAGCCGCACCGTAGCCTGGGCCTCGGGCCGGGTTCCCGGCCGCCCGGCCCTCGTCTTCACCGCGGTGATGGAAGGCGCCAACACCCCGCCCGGCGTCGTTCTCGGCGACAAGCTGCGCGGCGCCTTCGAGCGGGCGGGCCTGTCGCCGACGAGCTAGGTTCTGAACCCAACAGACCTGCTCATGGGGTTTCGCCAGAGCCGCCGTTGCACCCCCTCACCGCGCTTCGCGCGGAGCTCCCCCTGATGGGGAGCAATTAAATTATTGTAATTCCTCCACCTCTTGAGGGGGAGGTGGGCCGCGCAGCGGGCCGGAGGGGGAGTTAGGGTGGTTCCGTCGCCCCTCAGCAGGCCTCGCCCGGCGCGCCTCAGTCGCCGGTGAACTTTCCGGACCGCTTCTCGAAAAAGGCCTTCGCGCCCTCGCGGAAGTCCGCCGTGCGGCTGGTCAGGAGGTACTGGTCGCGATCCATGAAGGTGGCGGCGTGGTGGTTGGCCTTGTCCAGGGCGTCCACCGCCTCCTTGGTCATGCGCACGGGCAGGGGCGGCAGGGCCGCCACCTTATCGGCCCAGGCCTTCGCCGCCTCCAGGGCCCCGCCCGTCGGGGCGACTTCCTCGCAGAAGCCCCAGGACAGGCCCTCGGCGGCGTGCACGGCCTCGCCGAACATGACGAACTGCTTGGCCCGCGCCGGGCCGACCAGGGCGTGGATGCGCGGGATGGACCGCCAGCTCATGTTGATGCCCAGCTGCACCTCCGGCAGGCGGAGGTAGCCGCCCTCGCCGAGGATCCGGAAGTCGCAGGCCGCCACGAGGGCGCAGCCCCCGCCGATGCAATAGCCCTCGATGGCGGCGATGGTCACCGCCTCGATCTGCTCCCAGGCCTCGCACATGTCGGGCCCGGCCATGACCGCCTCGCGCGTCTCCAGGAGGGAGGTCCGGCGCCGGTCTCCCTGGGCGGCCAGGTCGGCGCCGGCGCTGAAATACCGGTCCGAGCCCGTCAGGATCACGGTCGAGACATCAGTCCGCCGGCGGATCCCCCGGGCGAACTCGGTCAGCTCGACCATCAGGCTGGTGTTCAGGGCGTTGCGGGCGTCGGGGCGGTCAAGCCGCACCACCACGGTGGGCCCCTCCCGCTCCACCTTCAGGAAGCGCCAGTCGCGGGCGACGGGGTCGTCCATCCTACTTCACCATCTCGAAGACGCCGCTGACTGTGATGCTGAGGTTCAGCTCTCCTGGTGCAACAGGGGTGGGCGCGGCCTCTGCCATGGGGGCGGCCATGGCGTAGGCCTTCATCATCGGGCGGGGCTGGGGGACGAAGCCGCCCTCGGACAGGGCGGTCAGGCGCACGCCAGTGTGGCCCGTGGCCCGGGCATAGAGGTCGGCCTTGGCGTTCAGCGCCTTCACCGCCGCCTCGCGCGCGGCGTTCTCGGCGGCCAGGGGGTTGGAGAGGCCAAAGCTGACCTGGCCCGCGGAGTTGGCGCCGGCGCTGACCGTGGCGTCCAGCACCGGCCCCAGGCGGGACAGGTCGCGCACCGTGGCGGTCACCTGGTTGGCGGCCTGGTAGCCTCTCAGGGCGGGGGGCTGGCCATTGGGATAGTCGTACATGGCCGACACCGACAGGCCGCTGGTCTGGAGGTCGCGGTCGGCCAGGCCGGCCTTCTTCAGGGCCGCCATGACCTTCGTCATCCGCTCGGCGTTCTGCTTCAGGGCCTCGCCGGCCGTGGGCGCCTCGGTGATCACCCCCAGGGAGATGGAGGCCATGTCCGGCGCCAGCCGGCTCACCCCCTCGGCGGAGAGGGTCAGGGTGGCGG
>JBJTFE010000025.1:0-15827 GCA_046093265.1 Phenylobacterium sp.
CGGACTCACCCGGGCGAGGCCCCGGGGCAGGAGGCCGTCCCGGGCCATGGCGAAGAAGACCCGGCTCTGGCCGAACATGAAGGCCATGATGACCGTAGGCAGGGCGATCACCGCCGCAGCAGCGATCAGGGTGGCGGCGAGGTCGTGCCCGCCCGAACGGAGAATGAAGGCCAGGGGCTCGTCACTCTTCGAGAAGGCCTGCCAGGGCGAGGCTCCCACCGCAACCGCCGCCACCGCCATGTAGATGACGGCGCAGGCGACCATGGAGCCGATGATGCCGAGGGTAAGGTCTCGTCCGGGGTCCCTGGCTTCCTCGGCGGCTGTGGAAATGGCGTCGAACCCGTAGAAGGCGAAGAAGATCAGGGCGGCGGCGGCCATCACCCCCTGCGGCGCACCGTCCGGGCCGGTGTGGGCGGCGAAGCCAAACGGCAGGAAGGGGCTGAACCGGGCGGCGTCGAAGGCCGGCAGGGCCAGGACGATGAAGGCGGCCAGGGCCGCGAGTTTCAGGACCACCAGGGCGATGTTGGCGTTGGCGCTTTCCCTCACTCCGACCAGCAGGACGCCGGCGACCGCCAGGGTGATGAGGACTGCAGGCAGGTTGATCAGGCCCCCCGCCTCGCCCGTCAGGAGGCCGGTCGCCAGGGCTGGCGGCAGGACAACTCCCCGCGCCTCAAGGAACCCCTGGGCATAGCCCGACCAGCCGACCGCCACCGCGGAGCAGACCACGGTGTACTCCAGGATCAGGCTCCAGCCGATGATCCAGGCCACCAGCTCACCCATGCCCGCATAGGAGTAGGAGTAGGCGCTCCCCGCATGGGGCATGAGGGTGGCCATCTCGGCATAGCAGAGGGCCGCCAGGGTGCACACGATGCCGGCGATGGCGAAGGACAGGATCACCCCCGGCCCGGCCAGCCCGGCGCCAACCCCGGTCAGGGTGTAGATGCCGGTCCCGACAATGGCCCCGACCCCCAGGGCGACCAGGTGGGGCCACCTGAGGGTGGGCGCCAGTTCGTGCTCGCCATGCGCGGCGGGCCTCTGGTCGACCTGTCGTCGTCGCGTGATGAAGCTCATGTTGTTCCTCCCCTGCCCCGGGACCATGGCCCGCATTGGCGCAAGCCGGCAAGGGGCGTAGGAAGGGCAAAGCGCGGATGAGGAGAGGCTTTCAGATGAATAGGCTCCGGGCGTGGGTCCTGGCTCTGGTGTTTCTGGTGACGGCCGCACCGGCCGCGGCCTTGCCGGCCCTGGACGCCCTGATCACCGACTATGAAGCCTGGAGCCTGGCGGACGATCCTTTCGAAGCCGGCCGGCGTGGCGACATCGAGGCTCTGGCGCGACTGCCGGATCCGACACCGACTGCGGACCAGCAGCGTCGTGCGAGCCTGTCAGGCTTCCAGAGCCGGCTGTCGCAGCTGCCGGCATCCGGCCTGTCGGAGGAGGACGCCCTGAACCGCGACTTTCTCCGCTGGACCCTGTCGCGCCGCCTGGCGAGCCTCGACTTCGACGAGGCCCGGATGCCCTTCAGTTCGGATGGCGGTTTCGACCAGACCCTCGGTTATGTGGCGGTGGGTCTGCCCATGCGAACGGAGGCCGATGCGCGTGCCTGGATTTCGCGCCTGAAGGCCCTGCCCGGCTACTACCACGCGCATATCGAGAACGCCCGGCGGGGGGTGAAGGCAGGCTTCACCCAGCCCAGGCCCACAACCCTTCAAGTGCTGGAACGCGCCCGCAGGGCCGCGGATCTCGCCCCCGACGGCGACCCCCTTCTGGCCCCCCTGACCCGGCTGCCGGCGGAAGTCCCCGCGCCCCTTCGCAAGGCGCTGCTCGATGAGGGCCGTCGCGCGCTGGAAGAGGATATCCGGCCCGCCCGTCGCCGCTTCGTCGCCTTCCTTGAGAAAGAGTATCTGCCGGCCGCCCGCCCGGCCCTGGCCGCCCGGAGCCTTCCCGGTGGCGAGGCGTATTACCGCTGGCTGGTCGCCGATCACACGACCACGGCCCTGACACCTGACCAGATCCACCAGATCGGCGTCGATGAGGTCGCGCGCATCCGGCGCGAGATGGACGGCGTGATGGCGGAGACAGGTTTCAAGGGCGACTTCGCCGCCTTCCTGGCCATGCTGCGCTCCGACCCGCGCTTCTACGCCCGGAACCGGGAGGAGCTGCTGGAGAAGGCCTCGAGGATCGCCAAGAGGATCGATGACGAGCTGCCGGCCTGGTTCGCAACCCTGCCGCGCCTGACCTATGGCGTACGGCCGGTGCCAGCGGAAATCGAGGAGACCTACACCACCGGCCGCTATTTCGGCGGCTCAGCCGCGCGCGGTGTCTCGGGCGGTTACATGGTCAACACTTCGCACCTCGACCAGCGACCGCTGTACGAGCTGCCCGCCCTGACTCTGCACGAGGCGGTCCCTGGCCATCACCTGCAGATCGCACTGGCCGAGGAGGTCGCCGGCGTCCCCGAGTTCCGCCGCAACGCCGACGTCACCGCCTTCACCGAGGGCTGGGGTCTCTACGCCGAGAAGCTCGGCGGTGAGATGGGAATCTACCGAGATCCCTGGGAAAGGTTCGGACGCCTGTCCTACGAGATGTGGCGGGCCTGCCGGCTGGTGGCGGACACCGGCATCCACTGGAAGGGCTGGAGCGTGGACCAGGCGCGCGCCTGCTTCACAGAGAACAGCGCCCTGTCGCCGCTGAATATCGAGGTCGAACTGGCGCGCTATGTCTCCTGGCCCGGCCAGGCCCTGGCCTACAAGGTCGGCGAGATGCGGATCGTCGCCCTGCGAGAAGCGGCGCGGCGCGAACTGGGCGAGCGGTTTGACATCCGCCGGTTTCATGACGCGGTGCTGCTGGCGGGGCCCATGCCGCTCGACATGCTAGAGGCGCGCATCCGGACCTGGGTGTCGGCGGAAGGCCCGCGTCGTCGTCAGGGTCCGTCGTGAGGCGGGACGGCGCGGCGAGGCGCCGGATCAACCGGGCCACAGATCGGGAACGCCGCCCCTTCGGTTCAGACTGCGGACTGCGCGCTTGACCACTTCAATCAGCCGTCGTCGACGATCTTCGACATCATAGGTCAGGTCGCCGCGGGCAAGGCCTTCCAGAAGGAAACGCCCAAGGTCCCGGCTGGTCTGAAAACGGGGATCTTCTCCCGCCTGAGCGAAGGCGCCGAAGCGCCCGCCAAGCCGCCCGGAGTCGAAATCCGCTATGAGACCGGAGACGGCGGAGGCGACATCAGCGTCGAACCGCGACGCCGACCTGAGCTCTAAGAAGGCCAGGAAGACAGGTTCCGAGAGCAGGAGCCAATATGTGTCTATGGCGTGGTCGGAGGCCTCAGCGCCCGGAGGCGGGCGGCCCGCCGCATCGAAGTGGGCCAGAATCGCCTCGCGCATATGGTCCGCTAGATCTGCGAACAGGGTCACTCCGTTCGGGTAATGATAAAGATAGGCGGTCCTGGAGATCCCGGCCCTCGAAGCGATCGCGGCGGGAGTGGCGGACGACAAGCCCTTTTCGGCCAGGAGATCGACCATCGCATCCAGCAGCTTCCGGCGAGTGCGCACGGCGCGCGCGGTTGGGGGGGAGGACGGTGCAGGGTCCATGGGACCATTTCTTATCCTGCCGACCCGGATTGGCAATCGCAGAGGACGCCGTCACGCGACTGACACGCAATCAGCCTAGCGGACGCGCAGGAAGGTTATCTTCGGGAGACATTGGGCGATGGCGCAGGCGAATCATCGATACCGAACGGTGTTCATCTCCGACATCCACCTCGGCACGCGGGGATGCCAGGCGGAGCTTCTGCTCGACTTCATCAGGACGGCGGAGTTCGACACCCTCTACCTGGTCGGGGACATCATAGACGGCTGGAAGCTGCGCAATGGCTGGTACTGGCCGCAGGCGCACAATGACGTCGTCCAGAAGGTCCTGCGCCTGGCCCGCAAGGGGGTGAAGGTCATCTACGTGCCCGGCAACCATGACGAGGCGGCCCGGGACTTCATCGGCCACCGCTTCGGGGACGTGCTTGTCGCGCGGGACGCGATCCATGAGACAGCCGACGGCCGGCGTTTCCTGGTGACCCATGGCGACGAGTTCGACGGCGTCCTCCGCCACGCCCGGTGGCTGGCCTTTGTCGGCGACTGGGCCTACCGGACCCTGCTGACCGTCAACACCGTCTTCAACCGCTGGCGGCGACGGTTCGGCTTTGGCTACTGGTCACTGTCCGCCTTCCTCAAGCTGAAGGTGAAGAATGCGGTCCAGTTCATCGAGAACTACGAGGAGGCCGTCGCCGAAGAGGCGCGACGGCGGGGCGTCGACGGGGTGATCTGCGGTCACATCCACAAGGCCGAGATCCGCCAGTTTGATGACATCCTTTACATCAATGATGGCGACTGGGTCGAAAGCTGCACCGCCGTGGCCGAGCGCCCGGACGGTGAACTTATCCTGCTGGACTGGAGCCGGGTGCGATTGCAACCGAAGCGGCTCGCCGCGAAACACCTCGCTGAGGCCGAGCCGAAATTCGCTGCTTGAGCCCAAGCAATTGACCTTTCAGCTATTCTCGTGGCAGTAAGTCTGCCATGCGGACGTTCAGATCCTTGCCGGGCAACCCTTCCAGGGACCCGCAGAAAGCGAACACCGAGGACCGCATCCTCGAAGCCGTTGGCCGTCTCCTTGAGGATGGCCGCCTCGAGGAGGCCTCGTATGGAGAGATCGCCCGCCTGGCCGGAGTCGGCGAGCGGACGATCTACAGGCGCTTTCCGACGCGGGACGCCCTTATGGGCGCCTTCTGGACACGGCTTCAGACCGAGGGCCTGCCTCCCAGGAAGCCTTCCATGCGCCGGGTTCGGGCCAGTGTCCGGACGGAGATCGACGGCCAGCGGCCGATGCGGATTCTCATCGCGACTGACGCTTGGGAACCCCAGGTCAACGGCGTCGTACGCACCCTGACCCGGGTGATCTCCGAGATGCAGGAGATGGGACATACTGTTGAGGTGATCTCCCCGGATCAATTCCGGGGATTTCCACTGCCCACCTATCCGGAAATCAAGGTCGCCGTCGGAGCCTACGAGCCCGTCCGGGAAAGGTTCAAGGCCTTCGAGCCGGAAGCCATCCACATCGCGACCGAGGGGCCGATCGGCCTTGCAGCGCGGCGGATCTGCGTGGAGTGGAAGCTGCCGTTCACAACCAGCTATCACACCCGGTTCCCCGAGTATGTCTCGGCCCGCCTGCCGCTGCCGCTTTCGGCGGGATACGCCTATATGCGCTGGTTCCACAAGCCGTCCGGCCGTCTGATGGTGGCCACGCCTACCATGCGGGACGAGCTGGCCCAGCATGGCTTCCACAACATCACCGCCTGGTCCCGGGGCGTTGACACCGAACAATTCCGGCCCCTGCAAGCCGGGGATCCAGACGTCTTCGAGGGTCTGCCCCGGCCTGTCTTCCTGTCTGTTGGCCGGGTGGCGGTGGAGAAGAACATCGAAGCCTTTCTCGCCCTTGATCTGCCGGGCACGAAGGTCGTGGTCGGCGACGGCCCCCAGCGCGAGGAACTGGAGAGCCGGTATCCCGGCGCGATCTTCCGCGGGACCCGGGTCGGGGAGGACCTCGCCGCCCATTTTGCGGGTGCTGATGTCTTTGTCTTCCCATCCCTGACCGACACCTTCGGCCTGGTGATCCTCGAGGCGATGGCGACGGGAACCCCCGTGGCCGCCTATCCGGCGCCTGGCCCCATCGACATCCTCCCCGGGTCCGGCGCCGGCGTCCTCGCCCTGACGGCCACCGAGGGTCTCAGAGAGGCCTGCCTGGAGGCTATCAAGCTGGACCGGGCGGCCGTGCGGCGGTTCGCCGAGGGCTTTTCCTGGCGCGCGTGCGCCGAGGATTTCGTGCGCAACCTGCAGCCCTGGCCAGAGCCGGAGAAGGCGCGGTTCTGGAGGCGGCTTCGCCGTCTGACCCGCCTCGCCCGCCGTCGCGACGAAGGCTGATACCGGCGCGCGGAAAGAAAAAGCGCCGCAGACCCGAAGATCTGCGGCGCAGGCGCCAATGGCGGACGGCTGCGGGTCAGGCGGCGGGTCGGGCCATGGGGGTCAGGGTGCGCACAGTGGCCTTGTTGGCGTCATGCTGGGCGGCGGGAAGCGGGATCAATCCACGGTCTTTGAGGTAACCGCCCCTGCCGGTGGCGGCGTCGGACACGAACTCGGCCACATACTCACGCAAGCCCTTGGTCACGCCGAGGTTGGACTTCTTGACGTAGATGAAGAGCGAGCGGGACAAGGGGTAGGACCCATTGGAGATGGACGTCAGGGACGGCTTAACGCCGTTCACGGAAGCGCCCTTCACCTTATCCATGTTCTCCTCGAGGAAGGACCAGCCGAACACGCCGAGGGCCCCGGGGGTCTTGGTCAGGGTCTGGACGATGGCGTTGTCGTTCTCGCCGGCATCGATCCAGCCGTCCCGGCGCAGAGGATGGACGAGTTCCTTGAAGGCCTTCTCGTCCTTTTCCTTCAGGCCCTTGTTTTCGGGATACTTCAGGGCGCCGGCCTCGATGGCCAGTTCCACAAAGGCGTCGCGGGTGCCGGAAGACGGCGGCGGTCCGTAGACAAGGATTCGGGTCTTCGGCAGGCCGGCGCCGACCTCGGCCCAGGTCTTGTAGGGGTTCGCCTGCTGCTGACCATAGCGAAGCACTTTCGCCGCCAGGCCAAGATACAGGGCGGATGTGGTGAGGGCATAGTCCGGAGACCGCTTGTCCATCGCCACGACTATGCCATCAAAACCGATCTTCAGCTCGACGATGTCCTTCACGCCCTTGGCCGCGCAGGCGTCGAACTCCGAGCGCTTCATGCGGCGAGACGCCGTGGCGATATCCGGAAAGCCGTCGCCAACACCGCCGCAAAACAGCTTGATTCCGCCGCCAGTACCGAGGCTTTCGACCTTGGGTGCAGTCGACCCTGTCTTGCGGGCGAACTGTTCAGCGACCCGGGTCGCGAAGGGGAAGACCGTGGAGGAGCCGGCGGCCCAGACATAGTCGCGAGCGGCGAAGGCGGGAGAGGCGTCAAGGCCGGCGGCCAGGACGAGGCCCGCAGCGGCGGCGGGGAGGAAGCGGTGGATCATGGAACGGGTCTCCTGGATTGGAAGGGCCAGGTAGTAAGGACGGCTGGGATTCGAATTTGGTGTTCCGCGGCGGTCTGATTAGCCGGGTTGTGTGACAGTCTGGCGACGGATCAGAACTCGTACTGGGCGCGAAGCTGGAGCAGCCGGACCTTCACGTCGGCCTGCGGAGGCGCATGATCGATCCTGGCCTCGGAGAGGTTCAGGACCAACCTGTAGCCGGGCTCCGGGCGCCAAACAGCGCCCAGGGTCACGCCGCGATAGTCGCCAGCCCTGCGGGCGGCGAGGGCTCCCGCCTGAGTCAAGGCCGAGTCGCGCACGTCCGAGAGGTCGGCGAAGTCGTAACGGGCGAGCAGGTCGAGCGAGCCCAGCCCGCCCTTGGAGAGGGGGCTGCGAACCTTGGGCGCGGTGACCAGGGCCTTCTGGGCGTCGTAACCTCGCGCCTCTCCCATCACGTTCCAGCCAGCGAAAACATACCCGGAGGCGATGACCGGATCGCTTCCTGCAGCCGCGCCGGGACTGCGGACGGCGCGGAGCAAAGCCCCCTCTGCCTGGACCCAGAAGGACCCCGAGAACCAGGCGGCCTCAAACGCGGCAGTCGAATCGCCTTCAGACAACGGCCCCGAACCCAGCCAATCGCCGGATTTTCCGACCGAGGTCCCCGGCCGGGCCGAGTAACTGCGGGGCGCGACGTCGCCGAAGTCACGGACCCGGACCCAGCCTCCGAGGTGAAGCCGCCCCCCCTCGCCCGCCGGGGCGGATCCGGCGAGACGCAACGTGGCCGCCCGGCGATCCCTTGCGCCTCGCGCCGCCGTACCGTCGAAATCGAGACCCAGATTGTTGAAGGTGTCTCCCTGTGCGGCCAGGGTCGCCACAAGAGCGCCGATATTCATGCGCGCCTGGACCGAGCTCGTGAACGGGTCGGTGACCAGGTCGCCATAGGGACCGCGTTCAAGGAAGGAGATGGCCTTGGTGGAGGTCAGGTTCTCCAGACCGGCGGCCTTCAGGTTGCCTGCCGACAGAACCAGATTGGGGCTCGCCTTGTACTCCAGAGCCGCCTCGTCCCAGATGAAGGCGTCGTTGTTCGAGGCGCCGCCCTCGAACCTCAGAGACAGGCGGTCGTTGAACTTGGCCTCCAGGCCTAAGAAGGCCTGACGAACGCGGACAAGATCAATGCTTGCGTCCGGGGCGCCCGTGGGCGACGCGACCTGGCTGACCGAATCGACGAGCAGCCTGCCCGTGGCGCGGACCTGAACTCCGCCGATCTCCGCCGCGGTCGCGACCGCAGGCTGGCCAAGCAGTCCCGCTGACAGGGCGATGAGTGTGGCGGCGAGAGGAAGGGCGCGGGTAAGCATCAGGCGGCGTCTCCTGGACGTCACAGATTTGCGACGGATCCGTGACGTTCCCTAGGCGGATTCTGTGACAGTTGGAAGACAGGCCGGTGACAGGGGCCGGACGGTCAGAGCAGACGAGCCCGGATGGTCTGGCTGAGCAGATCGATCAGGGTGACGGCGGCGACGATCACGATCGAGATGGCTGCGGTCAGGGCGTAGTTGAAGCTGTTCATGCTGTCGAACAGGATCTGGCCGATGCCGCCGGCGCCGATGAGGCCCAGCACCGTGGCGCTGCGGCTGTTCGATTCGAAGCGATACAGCGCATAGGACGTCCAGAGCGGCGCCACCTGCGGTATCACGCCCCAGACGATCTCCTGGAGACGGGAGGCCCCGGTTGCCCGGACGCCCTCGACCGGTCCCCGGTCGATGGCCTCCACCGCCTCGGCGAAGAGCTTGGCGAGTACGCCCCCTGTGTTCAGGGCCAGCGCCATCACGCCCGCGAAGGGCCCAAGGCCCACAGCGACCAGGAAGGCGGTGCCGATGACAAGGTCGGGAACCGAACGGATCAGGTCCATCAGTCGGCGCACCGGCAGCTGGATGAAGGCCGGGGTCACGTTCCGCGCGCCCAGCAGACCCATCGGAACGGCGAACAGGATGGCGAGGGCCGTACCCCAGATCGCCATCTGGATGGTCAGCCACATCTTGGCGATCAGGTCCGGCCAGTTGGAAAAGTCCGGATTGACGAAGCCGGAGGCGAACTGGCGCATGTTCTCGGAGTTCGAGAACAGCAGCGGGAACTTGGCGATCTCGGCGGAGCCGAACGACGAGACCAGAAGGAGGATGATCCCGCCCCAGAGGATGAAGTCGAAGGCCTTCTGGCCGAAGGGCTTGCTCGGCGGGGCGAGGGTCGTGGGCGCGGCCTGGGTCATGGATCAGGTGGCGTCCACGGGTTGGCCGGTGCGCGCCTGGAGGGCGGCTTCCTCGGCCTTGATCCCGTCAAGGGCCTTCCGGGCGGCGGCGATCCGGTCGGGGTTGCCCCCGCGCTGGGCCTCGAGCAGGTTTTCGGTCGCCTCCATCTCGCGAACGCGCAGGAGGTGGTTGTCATCCGCCGGCTTGAAGCCGCCGATGGAGATCTTGGCCAGAAGCGCCCTCTGGCGGTCGGCCTCGGGCCCTTCCCCCTCGGCGTAGGTCAGGAAGAACTGGCGGAGCTTTTCCTTGATCGCGGGATCGAGGTCCTTGCGCCAGATGATCGGGTCTTCAGGGAGACGCGGCGAAGTCCAGACGACGCGAACCGTGTCGCCAAGGGTCGGCTCGCCCTTGGCCTTTCGCTCGACGTCTCGCTCGCGCTGCAGCCGCAGGCTTGTGGTGTTGCCGGTGGCCGCGTCCAGCACGCCGTTGGCCACGCCGACGAGGTTGGTGTTGTGGTTGGCCGACTTCAGGGTCTTGAAGCAGGTCTGGATGTCGATGCCCTTGGGCGAAAAGAGATAGGTCTTGGGCGCCAGGGTCCCCGAGGTGGACTTGGCGTCGCCGATGCCGAAATTGAGCTTGCGGTCGCAGCGCAGGATGTCGTCGAGAGTCGTCTTGCTAGAGGCGGGAACGAGGATCACGGAGTTGTAGCCGTCGTCGCCGCCAGGATCGAAGGTGCGGGCGAAGACCTCGCCATTGGCCCTGCGGATGGCCTCCAGGCCCGACAGGTTGGTGAACCAGCCGAAATGCGTCTGCTTGAACCGCATGGCCTCGACCAGGGCGGTGTAGTTCGCGCCGATGTAGGGCTCGATCTTGAGGCCCGTGGCCTTCTCCATGTCGGCGATGATCGGCCGCCAGAAGGACTCCAGGCTGGAGGCGCTCTCCGGGGCGACGATGGAGAATTTCAGCACCCCGCTCGAGCCGTCCGACGGCCCCTCGGCCTTGGGGCTGCAGGCGGCGAGGGCGGCGGCGCCCCCGAAGGCCAGGAGATGACGGCGGCTCAGGGCGTCAAAGACGCGAAGCCGCGGCGCTTTCGGGGTCATTTCGGGGCTCCTTCCCAGAAGACGTCCTCAAACTCCGGTCCGTAGATGTCGATCAGCCTGTCCTTGTCCAGGCCTTCGGCAGGTCCGTCATAGACGATGCGACCGGCCTTGAGGGCCACCACCCGGTCGCAGTAGCGAAGGGCGTAGTCCACCTGATGCAGGGTGACGACCAGGGTCAGGCCGTCCGCTCGGTTGAGGTCGCGCAGGATTTCCATCACCCTGCGGGCGGAGACGGGGTCCAGGGAGGCCACGGGCTCATCGGCAAGGATGATCTTCGCCTTCTGGACCAGGGCGCGAGCGATCGCGCCCCGCTGCTGCTGGCCGCCGGAAAGCGTATTGGCCCTCTGGCCCGCGTACTCCGCCACCCCCACACGGGCTAGGGCGGCCATGACCGCAGCCGAGGTCTCTGCAGGCCAGGCGCCAATCAGGCCCCGGAGAAACGGGATCCGCCCCAGGGAGCCGAGCGCGACGTTCGTGAAAAGCGAGAGCCGCCCGACGAGATTGAACTGCTGGAAGATGAAGCCGATGCGGATCCGGGCGTCTCGCACCCGCGACGAGACCCGGCCCGCCGCCTGCACCGGCCCGCCGAAGGCCTCGATGACCCCGGCGCCGGGGTCGATCGCCTGCAGTCCGGAGATCGATCTCAAGAGGGTCGACTTGCCGGAACCGGACGGCCCGATCAGGGCGATCATCTCCCCGCGGCTGACCTTCAGTGAGACATCGTCAAGGGCATGACGGGTCCCGAAGGTCCGCGACACGTTCCGGATCGAAAGAACCGCTTCCTCAGCCATGCCGTCGAAATCTCTCGAGGTTTTCGGGCGCGCTCCCGGCGATCGCCCCGCGCGTTTATTCGCACGGCGCGGCGCCCCCGGTCCAGCCCACTCCGGACGACACGACCGCGGACTGCCAGAATGCCCTTTACACGGTGGACGTCTAACCCTAAAGGCACGCTCTCCGGCGGACCCGTTGTCCTCATAAGCGCTGCTAACGCCGGATTGGGTTCAACAATCCGTTGGGGGTGGCGTGAGGTGCAGACGTACCATACGACCCTGGACCTGGTCCGTGAGTGGTCGCCTGAGCATCCCGTCGCCATTGCGCGGCCGGCTGCGGCGGCCCTAGCGGCGCGCTGGTTCCAGGACAATTTCAAGGGCGACGTCTTTTATGCGGTGAAGGCGAACCCGTCTCCGTGGGTCATTGAGGCCCTCTCTGAGAACGGCGTCTCCGCGTTCGATGTCGCGTCGGTTCCCGAGATCGAGCTCGTGCGCACCCATGCGCCCGACGCCCGGCTCGCCTTCATGCACCCGGTCAAGAGCCGGGCGGCCATCCGCGCCGCCTATTTCGACCATGGTGTGCGGACCTTCGCCCTCGACTCCCATGAGGAGCTGGAGAAGATTCTGGCCGTCACCGAAGGGACCCGGGACCTGAACCTGATCGTCCGGTTCGCCGTCCAGGCGGAAGGCGCAGCCTACTCCCTGGCCGGCAAGTTCGGCGTCGACATGCACCAGGCCCCGTCCCTGCTCCTGGCCGCCCGCAGGGCGACGCAGGACCTGATGGGCGTCTCCTTCCACGTGGGCAGCCAGTGCATGCGGCCCACCGCCTACAGCGCCGCCATGGCGCAGGCCTCGCGCGCCCTTGTGCGCGCCGGCGTGCTGGCCGATGTGGTCGACGTGGGCGGCGGCTTCCCGTCGATCTACCCGGGCATGACGCCCCCTGCCCTCGACGACTATTTCGACGCCATCCAGCGCGGCTTCGCCGACATGATGGTGCACGAGACCACCGAGCTCTGGTGCGAGCCGGGCCGGGCCCTTGTGGCCGAGGCCTCGTCGATCCTGACCTGCGTGGAGCTGCGCAAGGGCGACGCCCTCTACCTGAACGACGGCGCCTATGGCGGCCTGTTCGACGCGGCGCACGCCCGCTGGCCCTTCCCGGTGAAGGCGATCCGGTCGGCGGGCGGCGAGGTCCGCGAAATGGAGGGCGCCCTTCGGCCCTTCCGCTTCTATGGCCCGACCTGCGACGCCATCGACCACATGCCCGGCCCCTTCTGGCTGCCCGAGGACGTCGCCGAGGGCGACTTCATCGAGATCGGCATGCTGGGGGCCTACGGCGTGACCATGGCGACCCGGTTCAACGGCTTCGGCGACATCGACGCCGTGATCTGCGAGGATGCTCCGGCCGCCTCCATGTTTGGCCTTGCCCGTCGGTCCATCCCGGCGCCTCGCAGCGACCTCCAGAACGTGGTCCGCCTCTCGAAGGCGCGCGGCCGCAAGCGGCGGAAGAGGTAGCCAGGGGCCGGAAGTCACCCGGCGCGGTCGGTCGCTCCGTCCCGACCGCGCCCTGTTCCTTCCGACGGGCGCTCACCTCTCCGGAGACCTGAAGAGAATGAACGCTGAAACCCCGAACACGAACCGCAAGGAAGAGCTGCTGTCGGCCAAGGTCGAGCACGTGGCCATCGACCAGTACGACGCCCGCCCGGTGATCGACGCCATGCGGGCGATGAGCTTCACCAGCCGCGACACCGCGCGGGCCGCCGACATCTGGTCCATGTCCCTCGAGGACCCGGACTGCTCCACCTGGCTGACCCTGGCGGGTTCGACCAGCGCCGGGGGCTGCATGCACATCTACCGGGACATGGTGAAGTACGGGATGATCGACGCCATCGTCTCGACGGGCGCGTCCATCATCGACATGGACTTCTTCGAGGCCCTCGGCTTCCGCCACTACCAGGCCCAGTCGAACGTCGACGACCGCGACCTGCGGGCGCTCTACATCGACCGGATCTACGACACCTACATCGACGAGGAAGAACTCCAGAAGTGCGACGAGGCGATCTACGAGATCGCCAACCTCCTGGAGCCGCGGCCCTATTCCAGCCGGGAGTTCCTCCAAGAGATGGGCCGCTGGCTGGCCGCCGGCAACGCCCGCAAGCCCGCCTCCCTGATCGAGACGGCCTTCCACGAAGGCGTGCCGATCTTCTGCCCGGCCTTCACGGACTCCTCGGCCGGCTTCGGCCTCGTGAAGCACCAGGTCGAGCGGATGAAGGCCGGCAAGCCCTACCTGACCATCGATTCCATCGCCGACTTCCGCGAACTGACCGACATCAAGCTTGCGGCGGGCACGACGGGCCTGTTCATGGTCGGCGGCGGGGTGCCCAAGAACTTCGCCCAGGACACCGTAGTCTGCGCCGAGATCCTCGACCATGAGGCCGAAATGCACAAATACGCCGTGCAGATCACCGTGGCCGACGTCCGCGACGGGGCCTGCTCGTCCTCGACCCTCCAGGAGGCCTGCTCCTGGGGCAAGGTGGACGTGACCTGGGAGCAGATGGTCTTCGCCGAGGCCACCACCGTGGTCCCGCTGATCGCCTCCGACGCCTGGCACCGCGGGTCCTGGAAGACCCGTCGCAAGCGGCGCTGGGCCGACCTGTTCGCGAAGAAGGGCTGATCCGTCAGGCAGGGGCGCGGGAGTCGATCAGATTCCCGCGTACCACTCATAGCCGCGGTCCTCCCAGAAGCCGCCCTTACCGCCGGAGATGTGGCTGTAGTCCGCCACCGCCTCTATGCGCCGTAGGTACTTGGCGTGCTTGTAGCCCAGCTGGCGCTCCACCCGTAGGCGAAGCGGCGCCCCGTGGGCGATGCTGAGGGGCGCTCCGTTCATCTCGTAGGCCAGCAGGGTCTGGGCGTGCAGGGCGTCCACCAGGTCGATGCTCTCGTAATAGCGCCCGTCCTCGCCCGCCTCGGGGTCAAGGGTGTCGAAGCAGTGGAAGACCAGGAAGCGCGCCTCGGGCTTCAGCCCCGCCTGTTCAAGCAGACGCGCGAGGCGGGCGCCCGTCCAGCGGGCGATGGCGGACCAGCCCTCGACGCAGTCATGCCGCGTGACCTGGCTGCGCGACGGCAGGGCCCGCAGGGCCGCCAGGTCCAGCGCCAGAGGCCGCTCCACAAGGCCGTCGACGATGAGGCGGTAGTCCGCGAACCCGCCGGCCGCCAGGGCCCGATAGGTTGGATCGGCCGGATTGATGGACCCGTTGGCCCGGAAGTCAGGGGAGATGGCGCTGTCTGGGTACTCCCGCGCCAGGGTCCGCCGGTCGAAGAGCACCCTATGCAGGCCGAGGTTCAGCCGCTCGGCGCCTTTGAGGCCGGCCCGCACGGCGGGGTCGCCGGCGATCCGGTCGCAGGCCGAGACCAGGGCGGCGGCGCCCGCGGCGGCGAGTCCCCTCAGCCAGGTGCGGCGCGAAGCGGTCATGGTCGGGTCTCCCGATCGCCCAAGGTCATGCCCCGGAGCCGCCGGAGGGGTGTGTGGAGCAGCAGCATGAAGAGATGCGCCCCGATGAAGAGGACGAGGAGGCCGGCGCCCAGGAAATGCGCCGAGCGTGCGGACTGGCGGCCGCCGAAGATATCTCCCGTCCAGGGGGCGGCCGCATGAACGGCGGGCGACATGGCCAGCCCCGAGACAATCATCGCGGGCAGGACCAGGACGACGACGCCGAGGTAGGCCAGTCGCTGGAGAAGATTGTAGCCGACGGACTCCGGCAGGCGCAGGGTGAGGTGGGCGGCGATATCGGCCAGGACCGCCCGCGGCGCCAGCATGGCCCGGGTCGGAACCAGGCTACGGCGGAGTCGCCCGCCCGCGAGGCCGGCGACCAGGTAGACGGTCAGGCCCAGGCCCAGCCCCCAGGCCGCCGCAAGGTGCCAGTTCCGGCCGGTGGCCAGGGAGCGGTAGCCTGGCAGGGTCGCCCAGGCGGGAAAGGCGCGCTTCTCGGCCGCCCCCGGAGGACCGGACCAGCCCAGGACGCCCGTCGTGTCGAACTCGCGCCCGCCGATCCGCAGGTATCCCTGCATGGCCTCGCCCCTCTCCCGCGCTCCGATCTCCAGCCAGGGGGAGTCGAATCTCGAGACCTCACCGGTGTAGAGGGCGGGGTGGGCGTTGAAGATCTGCAGGCCGCTGGGCAGCAGGAGGAAGACCGAGGCGGCGATCAGGGCGTGGGTCAGGCGCGTCCAGGGCCCGGGGCGCAGGGCCGCTTCGGCGTCTGAACTGGCCGGGTCGGGCGACAGGACGTAACCTCCGGGGAATCGGACGCGGCGCAGGCGCTGCGGGAGCGCAGAAGGGGCGAGAAGCTTGGACAGGACCGTGGAGGTGTGGAGCGGCGGCGTCAACACCTGGGAATGCGACGAGATGGGCCATCTGAACGTCCGCTTCTGGGTGGCCAAGGCGATGGAATCCCTGGCGGGCCTGACCCGCCTGATGGGCATGCCCGACGCCTTCGCCCGCAGCGGCGGCGCCACGCTCGTCATCCGCGACCTGCACATGCGGTTCCTGCGGGAGGCCCGGGCGGGCGCCTGCCTCTGGGCCTCGGGCGGCGTGGTCGCCCTGGGGGAGACCGACGCCGACCTGCTGTTGG
>JBJTFE010000026.1:0-2539 GCA_046093265.1 Phenylobacterium sp.
ATCCCGACATCCTTCAGCAGCGCACGGCGCCGCGAACCTTCACCTATGGCGACAAGGACGTGATGCTCTACGCCCTCGGCATCGGCCTGGGGCAGGACCCGATGAACGAGACCGAGCTGGCCTTCGTCTATGAGAAGGGCCTGAAGGTCGTCCCGACAGCGGCCACCGTGCTGGCCGCCGCTCTCCGAGGCGCAGCGGGGCCCGCCCCCGAGATGCCGCCCGGCCACCGGCCCAGCCAGATCAACTTCCTGATGGTCGTGCACGGCGAGCAGAAGGTGGAGCTTCACAAGCCCCTGCCGACCAGCGGGACCTTCACCGCCGAGGGCCGCACCATCGGCGCCTACGACAAGGGCGAGGGCAAGGGCGCCGTCATCATCAACGAGACGGTCTGGACCGACGAGAAGGGCGAGAAGGTCGCCACCCTGACCGGTTCCACCTTCGCCCGGGGCGACGGCGGCTTTGGCGGTCCCTCAGAGGGCGCCCCCGAGCCCCACGCCGTGCCGACCCGCGCGCCGGACATCTCGGTCGACTTCGCCACCCGCGAGGACCAGGCCCTGCTCTACAGGCTGAACGGCGACCGCAACCCCCTGCACTCCGATCCGGGCGTGGCGAAGAAGGCGGGCTTCGACCGGCCGATTCTCCATGGCTTCTGCACCTACGGGATCACCTGCCGGGCCATCCTCCAGGAAGTGACCGGCTTCGACGCCTACCAGATCTATTCCCACCAGGCCCGCTTCTCCTCGCCGGTCTTCCCCGGCGACGTGATCACGGTGGACATCTGGAAGGACGGCAAGAACATCTCGTTCGAGGCCCGGGTGAAGGCCCGCAACGTCACCGTCATCCGCAACGGCCTGACAGTCCTGCGCTAGGCCCTCGCGGTCCAGACTACGTGCCGGCGCAGGGGATGGTCCGGCGCCAGGCGCGGATGTTCGAAGTCGCGCGCCGGGGCGGGGGGCCTCCCGATCCGGCGCATGACCGCCTGGGAGGCCAGGTTGGTCCGGGCGGTGAAGGCGACGATCTCTTCAAGGCCGCCGGGGCCGAATCCCCAGTCCAGGGCCGCACGGGCGCCCTCGCTGGCCAGTCCCTGGCCCCAGAAGTCCGGGTGAAGCCGCCAGCCGATCTCCACGCAGGGCCCCACAGGCAGGTCGCCCGCCGCGACCCGCGACAGGCCGATCATTCCCGCCAGCCGGCCGTCAGCCGCGTGCTCCGCCGCCCAGAAGCTGAAGCCGTCCGCCTCCATGGCGGCGTTGATCCGGTCGACCATGGCGTCGCTCGCCTCCGGCGAAATGGGCCCGCCCAGCCAGTCATGCACGCGGGGATCGGCGTTGATCGCGGCGAAGGCCGCGCGGTCCTCGTCCCGCCAGGGCCGGAGGACCAGCCGCGCGGTCTCGATCACGCCGGCCTCGGCTGGACCAGCGATCCGTAGAGGTCGGTGCGCCGATCCCGGAAGAAGCCCCAGGCCGCCCGGTGGCCGGCGAGGAAGTCGAGGTCGAAGGTGGCCACCGCGACACCCTCCTCGTCCCGGCCCATGTCCGCCGCGAGATCTCCCCGGTGGTCGGCGATGAAGCTGGAGCCGTAGAAGCGCTGGCCGCCGCCGGGATAGCCTTCCCAGGGCTCGAAGCCCGTCCGGTTTGCGCCGACGACGGGGATGACGTTGGAGACGGCGTGGCCCTGCATGGCGCGGCGCCAGGGCGAGGCGGTGTCCAGGCTGGGATCATGCGGCTCCGAGCCGATGGCGGTGGGATAGAGCAGGACCTCGGCACCCATGAGGGTCATGGCCCGGGCGCATTCCGGATACCACTGGTCCCAGCAGATGCCGGCGCCGATGCGGCCGAACCGGGTGTCCCAGACCCGGAAGCCGGTATCGCCGGGCCGGAAGTAGTACTTCTCCATGTACCCGGGGCCGTCGGGGATGTGGCTCTTGCGGTAGAGGCCCAGCAGGGCGCCGTCGGCGTCCACCATGACCAGGCTGTTGAAGTAGTGCGGCCCCTCGCGCTCGAAGATGGAGATCGGCAGGACGACGCCCAGCTCGGCGGCGAGGGGCGCCAGGGCGGTGACGCAGGGGTGCTCGCGCCAGGGATGGGCCTCAGCGAACCAGCGTTCCTCCTGGGCGACGCAGAAATAGGGCCCCTGGAACAGCTCCGAGGGCAGGATGACCTGGGCGCCCCGGCTGGCCGCCTCGCGGATCAGCTCGGCGGTGCGGGCGATGTTGGAGGCGAGGTCCGCGCCATAGGCGGCCTGCAGGGCGGCGACGGTGAGGGTCCGGGGCATCAGGCCGGCTCCTGCTGGGAGATGCAGTGGAAGGACCCGCCGCCCGACAGGAGGGCGTTGGACGGCAGGGCGATGATCTCGCGCCCGGGGAAGGCCTCGGCCAGGCCCTGGGCGGCCAGGCGGGCGGCCAGGCCCTCGCCATAGACCGGCAGGAGGATGGCGCGGTTGGCGATGATGAAGTTCATGTGGCTGGCCGGGGCGCCGCCCACGCCATCGACCTCGATCCAGCCGGGCGAGGGGATCCGGACCACGCGGAGGGCGCGGCCCG
>JBJTFE010000027.1:0-7445 GCA_046093265.1 Phenylobacterium sp.
CCCCCTGTCAGGGCAAGGGGGAATCTCCGGCCCCGGCCCGCGTCAGCCGCCCTGCATCTTGCGGAAGAACTTGCCGCTCTGCTCGCCGCCGTTGACATAGGCCTGCTGGCCGGCAGGGTCTGCGATACGGGCGAAATTGTCGCGAACCTCCTCCACGGACAGCCCGTCTTCCCCGAGATAAACACCCTCGGTTTCATAGATCCGGGCCTGGGCGAAGGCGCCGCCCCCGGCGGTCATGACGAAGCCGGTCGGCGCTTCATCGGAGACCAGATAGACCACGGCGGGCGTCACGTACTCCGGCTTGAGCTTTTCAAGCACGGCCGGAGGCATTAGGTTCTCGGTCATCCGCGTGGCGGCCACAGGGCTGATCGCGTTGACATGGATGTTGTTCTTCTGACCCTCGAGCTTCAGCGTGTTCATGAAGCCGATCAGGGCCAGCTTGGCGGCGCCGTAGTTCGACTGCCCGAAGTTGCCGTAGAGCCCGGTCGAAGAGGTCGTCACGACGATCCGCCCGTAATTCTGGGCCTTCATGATCTCCCAGACCGCCTTGGCCGGCTTCACCGTGCCCATGACGTGGACGTTCATCACCGCCTCGAAGTCGGACATCTCCATCTTGGAGAACGACTTGTCCCGCAGGATGCCGGCGTTGGCGACCAGGATGTCGATGCGCCCCCAGGCGTCCATGGTCTGCTTGACCATGTTGGCCACGCCCGCGTCGTCGGTCACCGAGCTTCCGTTCGCGATGGCTTCCCCACCGAAGGCCTTGATCTCGGCGACCACGGCCTCGGCCGCGGCGGACGAACCACCCGAGCCGTCGACGGAGCCGCCGAGGTCGTTGACCACCACCTTCGCGCCGCGCCGGGCCAGCTCAAGGGCGTGCTGCCGGCCTAGGCCGCCGCCTGCGCCCGTGACGATCGCCACCTTACCGTCAAACCGGATGTCCGCCATCTTCAGGCTCCCTGCCCAAGTTGAATTCGGGCGGGGTTTTGAGGTCCCGGGGGCCGGCCGTCAAGAAGGCCCGACGGGACCGGCCTTCGCGCCGGGCTTCAGGAACCGGACCAGCACCCGCTGGCCGAGGAGCAGCGGAGCGCCATCGGCGGTCACCACCACCTCGACCACCCGCTCGTCCTTGCGCTCGGAAGGGTCATCCGATTGCAGGCGCCGCGCTCCGAAGACGCCGGAGATCCGGGCCACCCTGCCCGGGTAGCTCCTCGCGGGGTCCGCCTCGGGGCTGATCTGCACCTCCTGACCCGCCGCGAGCGCGCTGAGGTTTCCCTCGGTCACTTCGGTCCTGACGATTCTCGGGGCCCGGGGCTCGAGGTCGAAGAGGGTCGACACGTTCAGGGTCGAGGCGCCGGCCCCGGGGTTGGCGTAGCGGCGGGCGATACGGCCGTCGACGGGCGCCCGCACGAGGGTCAGCTCAAGGTCGTACCGGGACTGGGCGAGGGCCGCCCGCGCCGTATTCACCGCCGCCTGTCCGGCCGCGAGTTGCGCTTCGGCCTGCCGCAACTGATCAGTGGCCTGGTCCAGCCTCTGGCCCGCCACGAAGTTGGAGCCCACCAGGCCCTCCAGCCGCTCGCGCTCCCGCCGGGCGGTGCTGACGGCGACCTCCAGGGCTTTGATGCGCGCCTGGGCCTCCTCGAGGTTGGCCAGGGCCCGTGCCGCCGCGAGCCGCGGCTCCTCGTCCTCCTGCCGCGCCAGGATCTGACCGCGGACCACAGTCTCGCCCTCGTTGACCAGAACCTCGCGGATGATCCCGGGCCGCCGGGCGGCCACCTGGATCATGCCGCCCTCGACATCCACCTTGCCGTTCGCCGCGGCGACATAGGGGGAGGGCGCCGCTGGCGCGGGTTCGGCGGCGGGCGCCTTCAGGGCGCGCCAGCCGGCCAGTCCGGCGCCCGTCGCCAGAACAAGCGCCAGACCCCAGACGAGAGGATTGCGCAACAGACCGCTCATGAGGTGCTTTCTCCCGCCGAGGTGATACGGCCGTCGCTGATGTGGATGACCCGGTCCGCCCAGGCTTCAAGTCGGTGGTCATGGGTGACGCAGATCACCGCCGCGTCATGTTCGCGCGCGGCCCTCTGCAAAAGGGAAATCACCCGCTGGCCGTTCTCGCCGTCGAGGGCCGAAGTCGGTTCGTCGGCGAAGATCAGGCGGGGTTGCTTGGCGAGCGCCCGGGCGATGGCCACCCTCTGCTTTTCGCCCCCGGAGAGTTCGGCCGGCCTCAGGCCAAGTCGCGAGGTCATTCCCACCTCATCAAGGGCCGCCTCCGCCTCCCGCCGGGCCGCCCGCGGGCTGCGCCCTGCGAACCTCAGCACCTGCGCCACCTGTTCGAGCGCGGTCAGGGCGGGGAACAGGTTGAAACCCTGGAAGATGAAACCGCAGTGGTCCAGTCGGAACCGGTCGATCTCGACGGTTCCGAGCCGCCAGAGGTCGACGCCGAGGGCGTTCACCGAGCCCGCATCGGGCCGCAGGAGGCCGGAGAGAACGGCGATCAGGGTCGACTTGCCCGAGCCGGACGGCCCCATGACCAGGCTGATCTCCCCGCTCCGGGCCGTGAAGTCCGCCGCGTCGAGCACGGTCAGGACTGCTCCGCCCGACCGATAGCGCTTGGTCAGCCCCTCAGACCGGATCACGGCCTCGCCGGTCATCTCAGGAGTTCCGCCGGCTGGCTGCGCGCAAGGGCGCCGAGGGACAGAAAGCCGGAGACCAGGGCGATCATCATCAGCATGCCGGCGATGGCGACGGTGGACGACAGGCTCAGACCGAGGGTCACGTTCGTCAACCTGGCCACGCCGACCACGCCCGCCATCATGATCGCCGTCGCGGCGAGGCCGGCGACCCCCACCCAGAAGGACAGCTCCAGCACCACGCCCCTCAGGGCCGCCATCGAGACCCCCAGGGCGCGAAGGCTTGCGAACTCCCGGATATTTGAGGCGATCGCGCCTCTCAGGGTCTGCGAAGTGATCCCCAGGCCGATCAGTACGGACAGAAAGGCGGAAAAGCCCAGGACGATGCCGACGATCTGTTCCTCCATGAACGCCTTCTCGTTGGCCTTTGCGAGGTCCTGGGTCAGCCAGGCCCGGTAATCGCCTTTCGCCCGGGCGTTCAGCGCATCCCTCGCCCGGAGCGCCGTCTCCGGGTCCTTGAGGCGAACCAGCAGCGGGCCGGTCTTGTCGCCGCGGGTCATCAGGCCCAGCCGGATCATGGTGTCCCTGGACACGAAAACCGTTGGGGACTGGACGCTCGCGTACCCTCCCACTGCGCCTCGGACTACGATGGTCTGTCCCCTGAGAATCGCCATGTCTCCGACACGCACGCCCAGTGTGTTGAGCGCCGACCGGTCGACCACCGCGGAGAGGGGCGCCTGCAGCGCCGTGCGGGTGGCTTCGCCGAAGTCCCGGGGCAGGGTGACGGCGTCCGGTACAGGATCCACCATCGCGACCTGAACATAAGCCTGCCGCTGAGTTTGTCCGGCGCGAGGGATGTTTCTCCATTCCGCGCCGCTCAACTCCCAGGGGCTGAGGTCGCGCACATCCGTCGAAAGATAGATCTGCGGGGTGATCCGGCTGGGCAGCTCCACGGCCATGGGCCCGAAGATGCTGTCCATTTTGGGGGGCATGATGATCAGATCCGCCCGGCTCCGATCGAGCGAGGCGGTGATGGAACGCACCAGCCCGGTCATGAGGCCGAGCAGGGAGAGGATCAGCACGCCTGAGAAGGCGAGCGCAATCACGGCGGCCAGATACCGGCGCCACTCGTAGATCAGGGTGGCCAGGGCCAATGACATCTCGGCTTCCCTCGGGAACACGCGGCGCTTCCAGCCTGGCGCCGCCTCTGGCCTTCGGTGATAGGGTTAAGGCTGGCGTGGTGATCTCGCCGTCGGTAGAGATACACCGAAAGCGCCACTTGGCGAGATAAGCGGAACCTGCCATGCCCATCAAGATCGTCGGCGTCTTCGCCGCAGCCGTCCTTTGCCTTCCCGCCCTCGCCCGGGCGGACGAGGGCATGTGGACCTTCGACGCCTTTCCGGGCGCCCGTGTCGAGTCCTCGCTCGGCGTGAAGATCGACCAGAAGTGGCTGGACCGGATTCAGGCCGCTTCGGTGCGCCTCACCAATGGCTGTTCCGCATCGCTGGTCTCGCCGGAGGGCCTGGTCCTTTCGAACCAGCACTGTGTTGTAGAGTGCGTACAGAACCTGTCCTCGGGTTCCGCCGACTATGTGAAGGACAGCTTCCTCGCCCGCACCCGGACCGAGGAGCGGACCTGCCCGGGCATGCAGGCGGAGATCCTCCTGTCGATCACCGACGTCTCCGGCGAGGTGAACAAAGCCACCCAGGGCCTCTCGGGCTCCGACTTCATCAAGGCCCGCAACGCCGCCTACGCCCGGCTCGAGACCGACGCCTGCAGAACCGACGCGGCGGTCCGCTGCCAGGTCATCAGCTTCTATCGCGGCGGCCAGCACAAGCTCTACCGGTATCGGAAGTACGCCGACGTCCGGCTGGTCTTCGCGCCTGAACTCGGGGCCGCCTTCTTCGGCGGCGACTCGGACAATTTCAACTTCCCTCGGTACGCCCTCGATGTCAGCTTCGTCCGCCTCTACGAGGGCGGCAAGCCTGTCCGGACGCCCCAGCACCTGACCTGGAAGGCCCGCGCCCCCCTGCCGGACGAGCCCACCTTCGTCTCCGGCAACCCGGGCTCCACCGAACGGCTGCTCACCGTCGCCCAGCTGGAGACCCAACGCGATCTCGCCCTGCCCGTCGGCCTGCTGCAGCGCTCGGAGATGCGGGGCCGGCTGATCGAGTTCTCCCGCCGGGACGCCGAGAGCCGGCGGATCGCGACCGACGCCCTTTTCGGCGTCGAGAACAGCTTCAAGGTCTTCTTCGGCGGGCACTCCGCCCTGAATTCGCCCTCGCTGATGGACGCCAAGCGCGCCGAGGAGGCCGACCTGCGCGCCCGGGTGGCCGGCGACCCGGCCCTGGCCGCCCGGATCGGGGACCCCTGGTCGGAGATCGCCGCCATCCAGAAGGTCTACGCTGACCAGTTCCTCCGCTTCCGCCAATTGGAGGCCAACTCCGGCGGCGCCTCGGACCTGTTCAACTTCGCCCAGATTCTCGTCCGCGGCGCGCGCGAGCGCACCCTGCTCAGCGCAGAGCGCCTGCCGGAGTTCGCCGACGCCCGTCTGCCGCTGCTGACCAAGCAGCTTCTGGACGCGACCCCCGTGGACGCCTCCCTCGAGCAGCTCGAGCTGGAGTTCTGGCTGCTCAAGACCCGCGAGTACCTGACCGCCGACGACCCGGCCACCCGGCTTCTGCTCGGCCGAGAAAGCCCCGAGGCCCTGTCCGCCGCCCTAGTGTCGGGCTCGAAGCTGGGGGACGCGGCGATCCGCAAGGCCCTGTGGGAAGGCGGTCAGGCGGCGATCGAGGCCTCCGACGATCCGATGATCCGTTACGCCCTGAAGATCGACGCCGAGGCCCGCGCCGCGCGCAAGGCCTGGGAGACCGAGGTTTCGGCCCCGACCGAGGCCGCCGCCGCCCGCATCGCCAGCGCTCGCTTCGCCATCTACGGCGACAAGGTCTATCCCGACGCCACCTTCTCCCTGCGCCTGTCCTACGGGAAGGTCGCTGGCTGGACCTGGCGCGGAACGGAGGTTCCTCCGACCACGAACCTGGCCGGCCTCTACGCGCGCGCCACCGGGGCCGAGCCCTTTCGGGTGGCCGACCGCTGGCTGGCCGCCCGCGACAGTATGAAGCTCGATACGGTCTTCAACTTCGTCACCACAAACGACATCGTCGGCGGCAATTCCGGTTCGCCGGTGATCAGCGCCAGGGGCGAGGTCATCGGCGCCGCCTTTGACGGCAACATTCATTCCCTTGGCGGCAACTACGGCTACGACGCCAGCCTGAACCGGACCGTCGTGGTCTCCACGGCCGGCGCCACCGAGGCCCTGCGCCACGTCTATGGCGCCGACGCCCTGGTCCGGGAGCTGGGGGTCCGCTAGGGCCCGCCGACACAAGAAGAAGGGGGAACCGATGGCCGACCTGTTCGCGTCCATGAGCTTCTTCCGCGGTCCCGCGATGAAGAACCGGCTGATGCTGGCGCCGCTCACCAACCTGCAGAGCCATCCCGACGGGACGCTCTCCTATGATGAGCATCGCTGGCTCACCCTGCGCGCCCAGGGCGGCTTCGGCCTGACCATGACCGCCGCCGCCCACGTGCAGCGGATCGGCCAGGGCTTTCCCGGCCAGGTCGGCGTCTTCTCCGACATCCATATCCCGGGCCTCGCCCGCCTGGCCGAAGACATCCGCAAGGCCGGCAGCCTCGCCGTCGTCCAGCTGCACCACGCCGGCATGCGCTCGCCCGCCGCCCTGATCGGCGAGGCCCCGGTCTGTCCCTCCGAGGACGCCGAGACGGGCTCGCGCGCCTTGACCCTCGACGAGGTCCGCCAGTTGCGCGACGACTTCATCGCCGCCGCCGTCCGCGCCGACAAGGCCGGCTTCGACGGGGTGGAGATCCATGGCGCCCACGGCTATGTCCTGTGTCAGTTCCTCAGCGCCCAGACCAATCGGCGCACGGACGACTACGGCGGCTCGCCGGAGAACCGGGCCCGCCTGATCCTCGAGATCCTTGATGGCGTCCGCGCCGCCTGCCGCGCCGACTTCAACCTGGGCCTGCGGCTCTCGCCCGAGCGCTTCGGCCTCAGCCTGATGGAGATCCGCGATCTCGCTCGCCGCATCCTCTCCGAGGCGAAGATCGACTATCTCGACATGTCCCTGTGGGATTGTTTCAAGGAGCCGGTCGAGGAGGCCCATCGCGGCCGGACCCTCATGTCCTACTTCACCGACCTGCCGCGCGGCGACGTGCGCCTGGGCGTGGCCGGCAAGATCATGAGCGCCGCCGACGCCCGGGCCATGCTGGACGCCGGCGCCGACTTCGTCCTGCTCGGCCGCGCCGCCATCCTGCACCATGACTGGCCGCAGAAGGCCCGCGCCAACCCCGACTTCCGGCCCGTGAGCCTCCCCGTCACCCGCGCCCACCTCGAAGCCGAGGGCCTGGGTCCGCCCTTCGTGACCTACATGTCCACCTGGGCCGGCTTTGTCGAAGGCTGACCCTCTCCGGTCCGCTTGCGCGGTCCACCTCCCCCTGGAAGGGGGAGGAATTACAACGGCTTAATTGCTCCCCCCAGGGGGAGCTCCCCGCGAAGCGGGGTGAGGGGGTGCAACGGCCTCTCCGCAAACCCTCTCCGGCCCGCTTGCGCGGTCCACCTCCACCTCAAGAGGTGGAGGACTTTTCGAGCCAAATGCTCCCCCTGACAGGGGTGGGGGTCAACGGAGTCTCAGCTGGGAGGTTGCGCGGCGGCCGTTCAGGCGTTCAACTGCAATCCGAACAGGGGAGACCAGCTCATGTTCCGCATAGAGAACGCCCAGAGCCTCCGTGGGCTGGTCG